>JAYWGG010000068.1:0-8229 GCA_043778415.1 Saprospiraceae bacterium | reverse complement strand
TGTATTTAGATGCCGAAACGCAACAAATATTGATGATTACGGGACCCAATATGGCGGGAAAATCCGCGCTTTTGCGTCAGACTGCGCTCATTTGTATCATGTCACAAATCGGCTGTTTTGTGCCAGCCGACGCTGCCGACATCGGGATAGTAGAAAAGATTTTTACGCGAGTAGGCGCGAGCGATAATATTTCGTCGGGCGAATCTACTTTTATGGTGGAGATGAACGAAACGGCGAGTATTATGAACAATATTTGCGACAAAAGTTTGATTTTGTTGGACGAAATCGGGCGTGGCACCAGCACTTACGACGGTATTTCTATCGCGTGGAGCATCGCAGAATTTTTGCACGATAACGGAATTGCGAAACCCAAAACACTTTTTGCTACCCATTACCACGAGTTGAACGAGCTGTCTGAAAAATTTCCGCGCATCAAAAATTTCCATGTGGCGACCAAAGAAATAGAAAATAAAGTCATTTTTTTAAGAAAACTTTTAGAAGGCGGCTCGGAACACAGCTTCGGAATCCATGTCGCAAAAATGGCGGGAATGCCCAAAAATATCGTTGATAGAGCCAATCAAATCCTCGAAACGCTCGAAAAAAAGCATATCAATGAAGATACGGGAGATTTAACCAAGTCACAAATCAAATCTAAATTAAAAAATATAGCACAAAAACCAGTGCAATTAAGCATCTTTGAACTCGACCCCAAGATGCAAAAATTATTCACGGAGTTGGAACATTTAGACCTCAACGGAATGACTCCGATTGATTGCATGATGAAATTGAGCGAACTAAAACGGCTTATCACCTAAAAAATGCGCCATATCCTAATCAAATCCTACCGCAGGCTTGATTTTTTTGCTCATATTATTTTTTATTTGTATTTATTTTTGTTTTTCGGTACAGATTTTGGCATAACATATTGGTAATCAATGCCGAATGACTAATTTTCCATTTTATCCACAGCTCGACGCAATGGATTGTGGCGCGACTTGCCTGCGAATGGTCGCCCGTCACTTTGGGCGCAGCTATGCCATCGATTTTTTGCGAGAAGCGACACATTTGGAGAAAGACGGCGTTTCTTTGATGGGCATTAGTGACGGGGCGGAAAAGATAGGATTTCGGACTTTGGGCGTAAAAGTAACCTTTGAAAAACTATTTTCGGAGCTTCCACTGCCTTGTATCGCTCACTGGCGACAGAACCATTTTGTCGTCGTCTATCGTGTCACAAAAAGCCATATTTGGGTAGCCGACCCAGCCGCCGGAAAATTCAAAATAACACGGCAGGAATTTTTAGATGGTTGGGCGAGTCCCTCCGATTCGGGGCAGTCCGAAGGCATTATTTTACTATTGGAAACAACGCCTAATTTTTTTGAGCAAGATGAATCGGTTTCAAAAATTAAATCATTTTCTTACCTTTTTTCTTACCTTTTTCAGTATAAAAAACTGCTGTTTCAACTCGTTTTGGGGCTGTTTTTTGCCAGTATTATTCAGATTATTTTTCCTTTTCTAACCCAGTCAATCGTCGATATAGGCATTGTAAATCAGGATATTAGCTTCATTTATTTGATACTAATAGCACAGACTACTTTGTTTTTGTCCAAACTTTCGATTGAGTTTATCCGCAGTTGGATTTTGCTGCACATCGGCACTCGAATTAATATCAATTTAGTGTCAGATTTTTTGGTAAAATTGATGAAATTACCGATTCGTTTCTTCGATACCAAGCTCACAGGCGACCTTATCCAACGGATTCAGGACAATCATCGAGTGGAACATTTTTTGACTTCTTCGGCACTTTTTACAGCTTTTTCGGCATTTAATTTCCTGATATTTGGAGTAATTTTATTTTTTTACAATGTCACAATATTTATAATATTTCTTATTTCTACGGTTGCTTATTTGCTTTGGATTTTATTTTTTTTGAGCCAACGTCGAATTTTGGATTACAAAAGATTTGACCAAATGGCTGATAATCAGTCATCTATGATTGAATTAATCAATGGAATGTCCGAAATAAAACTCCACAACGCAGAGAAGCAAAAAAGATGGGCTTGGGAAAAAATTCAAGCTAAATTATTCAAAGTCAATATCAAATATTTGGCATTAGACCAATACCAACGGACGGGTGCGTCGCTTATCAATGAAAGCAAAAATATCCTAATAACTATCGTTTCTGCCAAATCTGTGACAGAGGGAAAAATGACTTTGGGCATGATGTTGGCGGTTCAATACATCATCGGACAGCTCAATGCGCCGCTCGAAATGATGGTGCAGTTTATTCTATCGGCGCAAGATGCTAAAATTAGCTTGGAGCGAATGAACGAAATCCACAGCAAAGAGGACGAAGACGAAAATGTCACAAATTCAGTAATAAATAATTTTAATGGAGATATAATTTTCGAGAAAGTCAGCTTCAAATATGGTGCTGAATATTCAAAAGATATCCTCCGAAATATTCAAATAAAAATTCCGAAAGGAAAAACTACGGCAATCGTAGGGACAAGCGGGAGCGGAAAAACTACGCTTTTGAAGCTGATGATGCGTTTTTATGATCCAATTAGCGGGCAAATTCGGGTAGGAGGGCAGTTGCTTTCGCAAATTCATTCCCACGATTGGCGCGAACAATGCGGGGCAGTGTTGCAAGACGGATTTTTATTTTCGGAAAGTATTGCTCAAAATATTACGATTGGAGCAAATAAAATCGAGCCGCTAAAACTGATTTATGCTTCAAAAATTGCCAATATTCATCAATTTATTGAGTCACTACCGTTGGGTTTTAATACAAAAATTGGGCAAGACGGTATCGGGTTGAGTCAAGGGCAAAAACAGCGGCTGCTGATAGCCAGAGCCGTCTATAAAAATCCTGAATATTTGTTTTTTGATGAAGCTACCAACGCACTCGACGCATACAACGAAATGATAATTATGGAAAATTTAACAGAATTTTTTAAGCAAAAAACCGTAATTATCGTGGCGCACAGATTGAGTACCGTAAAAAATGCCGACAATATTATTGTATTGGAAGACGGCGAAGTGATGGAGCAAGGCACTCACAGTCAGTTGGTTGCGCTGAAAGGAGCGTATTATTACCTCATCAAAAATCAGTTAGAGTTGGGTTTGTGAGTTGTTTATTCAGCCGTTTATGTATTCACTTAAAACAATCGATGACAAAATTAAAGACGTTGAAATGTTAATTTAAGAATAATTTTAGACGGCTCGCTTGCTCATTTCAAAAAATATCGTATTTTGTCAAAAAAATACCTTAAAATTATGAAATCAAAACTTTTTCTTCTCTTTTTTTTGAGTTCTTATTTTTCATATTCACAAAATTGCGATGCGTATATTGTTGAAAATAAGACGATTGCAGGAAAGCAATTTCTTCGCACTACGCCTTACGCATTGGTTTTGCGCGGTTCTTTCAGTTATTCGTTAGAGTTCAGTAGCAATGACAAGGGAATTACTGCTCGCGTGGTGGCGCAGGGAAGCGACGAATTGGTAAAAAATATCAATTTAGACGACCAGATGATTTTCGTAGATGCGGACGGTTTGCAAAAAATGTATAAATTCGTCGAAACTGGCGAAATGACTCAAACCAACGGTCAAGTGACCTACCAAAATTCGCTCCAACTCGACCTTGCTGCTCTTCGTTTTCTCGCCAATTCTACCATTAACATAGTGTATATCAATAATTTTGCGAGCCGCGAAAGGAAAAAACTTACCGTCAATCTCGACCGCCAGAAAGATTTCAAAATTTTGGTGAGTTGTTTTAATAGCAAACTCGACAAGTCGAAAATCAACGACGTTCCGTTGGTGGATAGTACAGTGCCAGCAGCTAAAAGCGGCACTAATTCCGAAGGCTCTCCAAATATTGCGGGAGCAAAAAAAACCGAGCGAACTGGCGGCAATCCAGCCGACGATGCAGAAGTCAAAGGTCTGCGAACGGATTTGGGGACGCTGAAAGAGCGCTTGAAGGCTGAAATCGCTGCCGAAAAGGAAAAAGCAGAGGTTGCGAAACGTCTAATTTTGGAAGACTTGACCGCTAATCGGCAGGCGGCTGAAAATAAGAAAAGTGATTTTGCAAAAGAAGTGTTGGAAGCACGAAAAAAATCGCAGGAGGAGATAGATAAAATTCAGGCAGAAAACTCAAAATTTGTATTAGAAAGCAAGAAAAAAGCGGATATTGAGGTAGATAAAATAGTGCTTTCTATCGTCGAATCTCGTCAAAAAGCCGCTGTAGAAATTCAAAAAGCCGAGTTAGATGCTGCAAAAGAAGTAGCCGTTACTCGTGAAAAAGCGGTTGCCGAAATCAAGGTGGTGAAAGAAAAATTGGACCAAGCCAAACTTCAATATACGGACGAAATTGCGTCCGCTCGCGAAACCTCAACTACAGAGTTGAAAAAAATCAGAGAAGAAACAACTAAAATGATTGAAGATGCACGTGAAAAATCGCGTTTGGAGCGGGACAAAACGGTAGAAGATGTGGTTGCGTCCAAGAAAACTGCGGCGGATAAAATATTGCAAGTGCAGGAGGAGGCGGTTGAAAAAGTAGCACAAATTCGGGAAAATGCAGTTTTAGAAAAAGAAAAATTGGCGTTTGATGTAGCGGAATCCCGTAGGAAAGCCGCAGAAGAGAAAGCAGTTATTACGCAAGCGGGCGTGAGTGAGGTGGCTCAAATCAAAGAAAATATTACAAAACAAAAAGAAACTGCTGCCGTAGAAGTCGCTCAATCCAAGCAAAAAGCTGCGGAGGTTATTAATTTGACACAAAAACAAGTAGAAGAAGAAAAGACCAAAGCGGTGCAAGAAATAGCGCAAAGTAAGCAACAATCCGCCCAAGAGGTGGAAGCGTCGCGCAGCTCGGCAGCGAAAGAGAAAGAAAACTCTGCCAAAACTGTCGTAGATGCCCGCGAGCGAGCCGCCCAAACTATCCAAGAAATTCAGGCGGAATCTGTCCAAAAAGTCACAGAGTCCAAACAAAAAGCCGACGAAGAAAAGAAAAAAATTACGGAGGAAGTTGTCGCTGCACGGGAACGAGCGACTCAAGAGATAGCAAAAATACAGACTGAAACTGTAAAAACTTTGGAATTGGCAAAGGCAGCAGAGGAAAATCTGAAAAAACAAGCGGCAGAGGAGGTTGCGCAGGCAAGACAAAGGGCAACCGAAGAAGTGACCAAAGCCCAACAAGAAGCCCTCAATCGGGTAAAAGAAGCATCAACAAAGGCGGAAGAAGCGAAAAATATTTATGCCGTAGAAGTAGCGGGCGCGCAGGAAAACTCCAAAAAAAGAATATCGGAGATTCAAACCGAAGCGGTTGCAGCGATAACAGATGCAAAAAATAAAGAAAAAGAAATGAAAAATGTAACAGCCGTTGAGGTGGCTGCTGCAAGAGAAAAGTCCGCCGCCGAAATCACGAAAGCCCGCGAAACTGCCGCAACGGAAATCGCAAAAGCCAAAGAACAACAAGCTCGACAAGCACAACTGTTGGCGAATCAAATAGCGGAGGCAAAGAAAAATGCGTCCGATACGCTTACGAAATTCCAGACCGAGCAAGCGGCGATTATTCAGGTACAAAAAGAAAACGCAGCCAACGAAAAACAAAAAATAGCCAACGAAGTAGCGCAATCTCGGGAGAAAGCTGCGCAAGAAGTCACAAGTGTAAAACAAAAATCGCTCGAAGAAATCAGAATTACGCGAGAGAATGCAGCCAAACAAAGGGAAACTTCGGCGTTGGAAGTCACTTCTGCCAAGCAGGAAGCCAGCAATTTGGTCGCCAAAGAGCGCGAGCGAGCGAGCCAAGAGGTCGCCACCAGCAAGCAAAAATCGCTGGAGCAAATCACTATTGCGAAGCAAGTAACCGACACCCAAAAAGCAGAATCCGAAAAATTAGCAGCTGACGCGAAAGTAAAATCCGTCGCAGAAATAAAGGAAATTACCGAAAAATCGAACTTCGATATATTGGCAATTCAGAAAGACAACGCCGACAAAAAGCAAAAAATGCTGAAAGAAGAAGAAGAAATCCGTGTGCAACAACAGGACGAAATTGCTAAAATTAAGAAAGAAAGCACCGATATTATTTATCAGTCCAAGCAAGATGCACAAGTAGAAATTAGTAAAATAAAAGAAGAAACAAAATTAAAAATTGCAGAAATCGTAAGTTTGAAAAATATTGAGTTGGAAAAACTGAATGATATTCAGAACAAAGTAGTAGAAGCTCAAAATCAATTACAAAAAATTCAGGAAGACCTGAAAAAATTGAAGGAAGAAAAAAAATAAATTTTCACGAATTGTGATACGGTTCATTTTTAATAATAGTCATTGCACGATAAATTTGTTCGACTGCAAACAATCGAATCATCTGGTGTGAGAAGGTTAATTTGGACAGCGACCATTGCTCGTTGGCTCTTGAATAAACGTCTTCTGAAAAACCATACGCTCCGCCGATTAAAAAAACTATCCGTTTTTGCTGGGATTGCAGCTTTTTTTCAATCCATTTAGAGAACTCTATGGACGACCAAGATTTACCCTGCTCGTCCAACAGCACCAAATAATCGTCGGTGTGGATTTTCTTTAAAATCGCCGCGCCCTCCAATTTTTTTAATTGCTCGGCATTGATATTTGTGACATTTTTTTGGTCAGGAATAACAGTCATAGAGAAAGTCAAATAATGCGTCAAACGCTTGGAATACATCAAAATACCTTCTTCCAAGTAAGAAAAGCTGGTTTTTCCGACCATCAGGAGTTCAATTTTCATATTTTTTTGCTATTTTTTAAAATAATTGCTAACTTTGCGCTGCTACAAAAGTAAATTTAATTTTAGAAAAATAATATCAAATGGAAGTTTCAAAAAATAAAACCTCAAAATATTGGTTATATTTTGCCATCGCGAGCGTTGCGGTTCTTGCGCTGTTGTTCATAAGACCAGAATGGTTTTGGGTTGCGTTACCATTCCAACTCGGATATTTAGTGAAAGCATTAGACGTAATCTAATGTCACAAAATTTGTAAAATTTCATGTTTTTATAGACAGAGATTACCAATATTGTTGTGAAATTTTACAAAAAGATGTTATGAATTTTTCTATATTCATTGTTAGAAGAATTGCGTCGTCAAAAAGCCATTCTTTTTCGAGCCATATTATCCGCATTGCTATAGCTGCAGTTGCGTTGAGTATGTGCGTTATGATTGTTTCTACCTCTCTTATTGCTGGCTTTCAAAACGAAATCAATAAAAAAATATTTGGGTTTTGGGGACATATCCAAGTCACAGACTCTAATATAAATAGAAATTTTGAGTCCGTCGCCATTGATAAAAATCAATCTTTTTATCCTTATTTGGATACCATTAGAAGTATCAAATATGCGACTTCGGAGAGTCCTGATGCGCCAAAAAATACTACTTTGGGCGGCGTAAAACACATTCAAATTTTTGCAAATAAGCCCGGAATCATTAAGACCAAGACTGCTATTGAGGGCATTTTGTTGAAAGGAGTAGGAGCGGACTATGACTGGACTTTCCTTAAATCTTATTTGGTAAAAGGTCGGATTTTGGAGGTAAAAAAAGACTCTAATTCGGCGAGAGAAATTTTGATTTCTCAACAAACTGCCGATAGATTAAATGTCACTGTAAACGATAAATTCATTATTTTTTTCGTCAACGGCGAAGCACAATCCAAGCGAGTTTTTCAAGTTTGTGGGATTTATAAAACTGGTCTGGAGGAGTACGACCGAAAAATAGCGATTACGAACATCGAAGAAACCCAAAAACTTTTAGGTTGGGACAGTACAAAAGTTGGAGGATTTGAAATATTTTTAGATGATATTAGGGATTTGAAGCCAATTTCAGAATATATTTATCTCGAAAGACTGCCTAATCATCTGTATGCCACTACGATACGCGAGAAATTCGTAAATATTTTTGAGTGGCTCGACTTGCAGAACATCAATGAAAGAGTTATTTTGAGTTTGATGATTTTTGTCGCAATTATCAATATGATTACCGCGCTGCTTATCTTGATTTTAGAGCGAACTACTATGATTGGAATTTTGAAATCGTTGGGCGCAAGAAATTGGACTATCCGTATTATATTTGTTTATCAAGCTGCATATATACTAATTATTGGGTTATTTTGGGGAAATTTAGTTGGCTGCGCTCTTTGCTGGGTTCAAGATACATTCCGACTCGTCAAACTTTCAGAAGCAGATTACTACCTTTCTTATGCGCCAGT
>JAYWGG010000067.1:0-2842 GCA_043778415.1 Saprospiraceae bacterium | reverse complement strand
CGCAGCTCGTCCAAGAATTTAAAAACAGCGAAACGCTCGCTACTATCAAATCAATGCGAAAAAATTAAACCGAATTAAAATATAAGTAATTCATAATCAACCATTTAAAAATTTAGTTATCATGAAATCAAAATCACTTTTCATCATTTGCTGCGCAATTTTTGCATCTTTTTTTGCGCAAGCACAGCAGGAAATCCGCCCAGACTCATTGATGCGGATAGAAAAAGGGCGCAACGCCAAGCCGGACATTAAGCAAAAAGTCAAAAAAGAAGTCACTATTTCTGTTGATGCCGACGGAAAAGAAACACGCACCGAAAAAGTCATCGTAGAAGACGTAGATAGCGACGGTCGTGACATAGTAAAAGAAGACAAAGATGTAAAAATTAAGAAAAATGAGCCTATGATTTCCAAACTGCGCAACACAAAAAAGACGAAATTGTATTGGCAAATGGCTTCTGGCGTGAGCGTGTTGGATAGAAAACCAACATCTGTAAATGGGCTTTGTCCAGAGCAAGATATTTGGCGTTCTTGGTTTTTTGACTTTGGAATTTTGTTTAAAACTCGATTGAATAATTCCTCCACAGCTCCTTTTACACTCAATTACGGGCTTACTTTTTTGTTCAATCACTTTGATTTCAAGGGCGATGCGGCTCTTTCTACGGATAGAAACTTACCCGCATTATTTAGTCCGAGTGATATTGCAGGAGTAAATGTCACAGATAACGACCTGTATGTCAATTACTTAACTCTTCCAGTTGGGTTCGAGTACAAGCCCGGAAAAGGTATTCCCAGCATTGGGCTCAGCGCGTATGGCGGCATTCGCTTGAATAGTTACTCAAAGCTCAACTATACTAAAATCACCGATGGCGTAGATGTCGAAACCAATTCATACCATCGCTTTGGACTCACTAATTTCAGCTATGGAGTGCGTGCCAATCTTGCATTTAGCAATTTGATAAACCTTTATTTTCGCTACGACTTGAGTTCAATGTTTGTCAAAAACAGTATCAATGATTACAGAATCGCAGCAGTTGGATTTAATTGGGTTTTTTAACTTTTCCTAACTTTTGTGACAAAAAAAAAGCATGGTGCAAACGCACCATGCTTTTTTTGTTACAGAGCAATTCTTTTGAATTATTCGTATTCGAAAGGCAAAATTTTTGAATATTTTACTGTAGAAAGCGTCATCAAAGTTTTCAATCTTTCGATTTCCTCAATTTGAGTGAGCGTTTTGAACAATAATTTTTCGTAGTTCGGAATATCCAAACAGACGATTTTCATCAAAAAATCTGCTTCGCCTGTGATGATGTAACACTCCGTAATCTCATCAATCGCTTTGATTTTTTCGAGGAAATTGTTGAGTGCATTTTCCTTTTGCCAAGCCAACGAAACCAAGATGAATGTCTTGACATTCAATCCGATTTGTTGAGGATTTACTTCTGCGTGGTAGCTTTCTACTACGCCAGTTTGCTCCAATTTCTTGACGCGCTCCAAAGTTGGAGCGGGCGATAAGCCGATTCTTTTGGACAAATCCAAGTTAGTAATTTTACTGTTTTCTTGTAAAATTTTCAGGATTTTGAGGTCGAGTTTGTCTAATTTTTCTGGTATCATCTTTTTTTTAATTAAAAATTTTATTTTGGATGTAAATATTATGGCGCAATTTAAAACTGTTTGGAATAAAAAGCAAGTTTTTCGTCAAAAAAAGCAAGATTATTTTTAAAACTACTCAAAAAGGTAGCTCTAAAAAAATATTATTATTTTTGCGCTTTCCAATAATTTGTGCAAAAATACTACTATTAAACGACAATAGCAAATTAATATTATAGCTAAAAGTGTTAAAGTTTTTATAAATTTGTAGATACTCTGATTGTTAAAATAAAAAGCGGAAAATCAACTTGTGACTTTCCGCTTTTCATTTTTTGCTATTTTGGATTAGAATCTATGGAAAAATACCCAAATTTTCGTAATCGCTGCCGATTTTTAGCAATGCGCACACAAAAGCTGCCGTGCGCATATCTTCTATTTCGGGCTTGCTGTCCCACACATCTCGGATTTGGTGGTACGCCGTAATCATAGTTTCCTCCAAGCCCGAGCGCACCAAATCCACTTCTTCAGCACCTCGTGTGAGCAGGTCTTTTTCGCGAGCGTCTATCGTCTTACCAGTCAGACGCTCCACCAAACTCACCAACGCGTTGTAGGTGTTGTGGTCAAAACGTTTTTCCATTCGCCCGAATCTCATGTGTGAAAGGTTTTTGAGCCACTCGAAGTACGAAACGGTCACTCCGCCCGCATTGATATACATATCCGGAATGACCAAAATTCCTTTTGCCAGCAAAATATCTTCTGCTTCCGAAGTCACGGGACCGTTGGCGGCTTCAGCAACAATTTTCGCTTTTATTTTGTGCGCATTCGCAACCGTTATCACGTTTTCGAGTGCCGCAGGTACCAGAATATCACACTCCAACTCCAACGCCGCACTGCGCTCGCTCAAAGTAACAGAGCCTGGAAAGCCAACTATCGAACCCGTTTTTTTTCTAAATTCTAAAAGCTCTGTCACATTGATGCCGTCGGCTTTGTGGATAGAACCCTCAAATTCGGCTACACCGATTATTTTTACGTTGCCCTCTTCTTGCGAAATTTGCGCCGTGTAAGAGCCTACATTTCCAAGTCCTTGCACGACCATCGTTTTGCCTTCGATGCCTGTCGAAAGTCCGATTTTTTTCATCAATTTTTCGTCGTTCAGGATTTCACGAAGTGCATAAAAAACGCCGCGCCCAGTCGCTTCCGTCCTTCCCCGAATCCCGCCTTGCGTTACAGGCTTTCCCGTCACGCAAGCGTAGGC
>JAYWGG010000066.1:0-8294 GCA_043778415.1 Saprospiraceae bacterium | reverse complement strand
AAATAAAAGCGTCAGGTTTTGATTGGTTTAATAAAAAAATTGTATCATTCCAAAGTTGCCCTCTATCATCGTCAAAACCAAGATTTCTACCTGCAATTGACCAACTTTGACAAGGAACACCTGCTGTCAAAATATTATGTTTGGGTAGTTTTTTTACTTTGGTAATGTCGCCCAAATTTTTCTCAACTGGTTCGTTTGAGTTTTCACAATATGCAGTTACAGCATCTGTGCTGATTTCGCTAAAATGTAAACATTCGCCACCATTGTTTTCAAGTGCCATTCTGAAACCACCAATACCCGAAAACAGGTCAATAAATGTGAATTTCGCTTTTTCCATTTTTGCCTATTTAAGTGGTGAATTGTCAAAGTTCTGTGGTGGTTCAATTTCCAAAAACTCTCTATAAATACGTTCTCTATATTCTTTTCCGAGTTTATTTACTTCGGAAATAAAGGTTTTATACGTTCCTTCGCCACCAATTAAATCCCAAAATTCGTTACCAATTAAAACAGATTCGTCCTCGTGCATATTGAACCATCGCATTGGAAAAGTCCACTTGTAATCTTTTTTCTTTCCGTATGGATTGTATGCAAGAGCATAATAAGCAAAGTCCACTTGTTTGGGGTTCATTGCCAAAAGTTTCAACATTTTTTCTTTGCTTACTTTGGTTTGGTCGCTGTTTGGCAAAGGTGCTTTTATTTCAAAAGCATATTTTGTGTTGGTTTCTTCATTATGAATGAAAATATCGCAGGTAACACTTACAGGAATTGATTTTCCACCCCCTTTAAGAATGTAGTTAAGCTCTTCTTTCCAATTTGGTTTTACTTTCAATTCTCCTTTTGGATTATGTTCAAGTCTGTTCAAAACTTCTTGAATTCGTCTTAAACTTTCACTTCCAACTGTCCCGTTTACGCTATGTCCTAATGAGCAATTTCCGTGTGCTTCAATGGCAACAACTTGTGCTAATTTTTCCCAAACTCCACCAAATGGGGTTACAAATCTTCTCTCAAAATGTGAGCCTTTGAAAATTTCGTCAGGTACTAATGCTGCATAAAGTGGTTTTGCAGAATGGTGGGCTTCTTTTATAAATGGGTCTTTTATGAGTACATTATTCATAACCCTGTCCATCATAGTTGAAACTACGTTTTTTATGGCTTCTGCAACTCGTATTTTCTTACTCATATTTCATTAATTGTTAAACGACAAAGTTACAAAAAATAACTCTATGATTTTAGGATTTTCGATTGTTGAAGGGTTTCGCTACGCTTGCAGGTAACGGTTTGGGGCTTGGCGAAGAAGGGGAATTAATAGCACAAATGTTCAATAAACCACAAATGTTCATAGAAGTACAAATGCTCAATGTAGCACTTCTGTCCCTTTTTCGCCAAACCCTTGTTATCTGCCGTTCTTTTTCGGTCGTTATGCTGTCAGCCAATTTAAGGCTTCGTTTGTAATTCCGTTATACCATTCCACTTCACTTGTCGTTGTATTTGCTAATTCGTTTGAACGCTCAAAAAATCTTTGAATGTGTTTTGGTTCAGGTATATAGTTAGCATTATGAGAGTCTTCGACCATTTTTACGAATACGCTTAATGGTAAAGGCACAATAGTGGAAGTGCCACCATAATAGCTAATATTCATTTTGTGTAAAGCGTAAAAGTGTGCAATACAAGCCTCGTTTATTTTCGGTGCAATGAATAAACAATAAGCTGGTTTAGTCGTTTCTTTTTTTACTTTGGCAAGATGTCTTGTAACAGGTTCACTTTCTGTTTCGTATTGTCTTTGTCCGCTTTGCATTGTAACCTCAACTGTAAGCCCAAAATCTCCATAATCACAAACTATGTCAGCCATATTTCCCTGTGCTGTTGACATAGGATTTCCAAAATCATCAAATTTCAAGTTTGCTTTTATATTTCCACCGTCTAACATTGTCATTGCTCTCCAAGTGTTCCATTCTAACATTAAAGGTGTATCATAAAGTGAGTTGTCAATAATTTGGTCAAAAGTTGAGTTGATTTCTTCAAATAAACGATAGTCTTTTATGGCAGTTACTTGCTCTGAAATTATTTGCTCTTTTCTACTTTCTAATTCGTCTGCGAAAATTTCCTTTAATTGTAGTAAACTGGTTTCTTCGCTTATAGAAATATGAGAAAATTCTGTTTGTATTTTCTGTAAAAGTAAAGTTTTGTTATCGGTTAATAATCTCGGTGTTTCTGCATTACCAAGGTAAGTAATGTATTCACTTTCATTGTCAATAAAGCAAGGTACTCTATCTGTATGTTCCAAAAAGTAATCAACTTCTTCAATTTTTTCTGTAACAATTGAAACTGATTTTCCAATGTGTGAAATATTTACTAAACCTGTCGCCCTTATGTACCTTATGCAAGCATCTGCATAATCACGTAAATTACTTGCTTTGGTTTTTAAAAATTTATCAATAGAAGCATCATTTGTTTGTCTTGTTTTTGTGTTTCCTGCAATTATATCATCTTCATAAATTTTTCGTAGTTCGGCATCTAAATATTCTGCCTTGAATTTTTTAGCATTGCCTTGATATTGTGCTTTTGCTGTTCTGAAAGTATCAATTTTAATTACAATAGCATCAAATTGGCGAAAGTCAACTAACTGCAAACCAAAAATCATTAGTTCATCAAATTTCAATGAACCAAAATGTCTAATCAAACGGAATAATTCAAGATATGGTTTAACCCAAAATTCTGCTGAATTTTCAGAAGGTTTATGATATGGTGATGGAACTTGAAATTTTAGTAATTGGCGTAAAAATATTTCGTCTTTTCTTCTTGAATTTACTAATTCTAAACCCGCTGGTGTCAAACTGATAGTAGGCGAAAGCACAACAAAACCCAATGATTTTGGTGCTCTATTAATTCTATCTCTTGCACTAAACGCTGGGTCGTTTGCACCTTCGCCATTGAAAAAATTTTCTTCTTTCAATAGTTCCATAAACGAAATTTGTGTTTCGTTATTCCATTCCTGCCCTTCAAAATTCCTGTTCAATAATTCTATTTCGGGAATCATTTTAGAAGGAGTCCTTGGTGAAGTTGTTACAAATATTACTTTACTGTCAATTCTTGCCATAATTTTTTAAAATACTAATTCCTCTTGGAAAGCTAATTCAGGAAAATGTTTTTTTGCTACGTTGCCATAATTAGAAATTAGTATGTGAGAAGCCTCAGACTTAAATCTGTTTCTAATATTTACAGCATATGATTTGCCATACTCATCTACTATCATATCTCCATAAAGTTTTTCGGTTAATGGTGTTCTGCCAATAACCATTAATGCTTTACATTTTAAATTTTTGTATGCGTTTGCTAATTCGGTATGATTTTTTTCATTGAAACCGTCTTTATGTTCAGTATTTCCATAATCAGAAAATATACAGTCATAAGGTGGGTCTAAAAACATAAAATCATCTGCTTCCGCCATTTCAAAAATATTGGAATAGTCAAGATTAAATATATCTGTTTTAGAAAGCAACTTACTATGTGCATTAGTTACTAATGTGGTATTTATATTGGTATATCGTCCATAAGGTACATTAAATTCGCCTTTGGAATTATATCTAATCATACCCGAGTATGCAGTTTTATTAATGAAAAAGTACAATAACGCATCTGAATATTTTTTTTCAGATAGGTCATTAAACATATCTCTAATTTGATAATATAGAGTGTCGTTGTCATCATCAACTCTCAATTCGGGTGTTTTACTTTTCAGTTCTTCAAAATTTCGTCTATTTAAACTATAAATTTTCTCTATCTCATCAAGTTCAATTCTTAGCTTGTCATAATCAGTTTTAACTCCGTTATAAAAAGCAATTAATTTTGAATTTATGTCATTTATGATTGCTTTTTTAGGCTCTAAATGAAAATACAATGCACCACCACCAAAAAATGGTTCAATATATCGTCCATCAAATTGAGGAATATGCTTTATGATTTGAGGTATTTCTTTTGACTTTCCACCTCTATATTTTACTAATGGTTTCATACTTTGGCTGTTTTAGTTTGATAATTTACGATGCTTTCAGCAACAACATTTAATATTTGAGTTGCATCATCTTCGTTTTCAATAATTTCATACACTTTGTCAGCCGACCATAATTGAAGTAATTCTTTGGAGTCTGATTTCAAAAGTTTTGAAAGAGTCAAAACTTGTTCTCGTTTAGCTCGTCTATCTCCTTTTTCTATTTTACAATAAGTCGCTGTATCAATTTCTAATATAGAAGCTAATTGCCTTTGAGGAATTTGCTTTTCCTCCCTTAAAGTTTTCAATTTATTTCCAAAGATGTTTGACATATTTTCGTCTTGACATTATTTGGCAAATATACAAAAATGGTTTTCACTTTTTGCAAAATTTCAAATAATTTTTTGGGTGGTGGGTGGGCTTTGGTACTTCGTCTTGTTAGTCTGTTCAATGTTTGCAGGGTCGCTCATAGAATGGCAGATAACTCATTAATATACGCACACCGTGAGCCACATTGCAAAAATAAATTATTTATTCGTACTGCACAAATATTTTTAAAATTATTTTTAAAACACTACCAATTAAAGGCTGGTAGCTCTTACAAAATCAAATTTTATCACGCCGACAATACAAAATGCGCAAGTGCGCGTACCGTGTTTGGCGACAAACAACAATACAAAACGCGCAAGTAATGCTATTCCTTTTTGTCCAATAGAATCAGTTGCTCCGCCACCACTTCGGTCACATAACGCTTCACGCCCTGCTTGTCCTCGTAGCTCCGCGTCTTGCTTTTGCCCTCCACATACACGGTGCTGCCTTTGCGCAGGTATTTTTCGGCGAGGTCGGCGATACCACGCCACGCCACCACGCTGTGCCAGTCGGTAGTGCTGTGCAGTTGCCCTTTGTCGTCCTTGTAGCTTTCGGTCGTTGCGAGCGAAAATTTGGCTACTTTTATACTGCCGCCTTCCAGCGTCTGTATTTCGGGGTCGCCGCCGAGATTGCCTATCAGCATGATTTTGTTTAATCCTTTCATTTATATGCTTTTATTTGCTTAATCTTTATCCAAATTATCCAATGGACTTTTTATGTTTTTGATGCTTCTATTGGTCACATGGACGTAGCGCATCGTCGTTTTTATATCATTATGCCCGAGTAGTTCCTGTATGAATTTGGTGTCAGTCCCCGCCTCCATCAGGTGCGTAGCGAAGCTGTGCCGCAAGCCGTGAATGCCCACCACTTTGTTGATTTTTGCTTTTTTCATCGCGTTAGCGAATACTTGTTGCGCACTCCGCGTGCTGTACGCCTCGCCGTATTGCCCTTCAAAAAGATATATTTTAGGGCTGTATTCCTTGTAATATTCGCGCAATTGTTCCAGTAAACTCTCGGGCAGATTGGCGTAGCGGTCTTTTTTGCCCTTCGCTCGGGCTATAAAAACTTGCATATTCTTGCTGTCGATATCCGTCACTTTGAGGTTCACTATTTCGCTCACTCGTAGTCCCATACCGTAACAGAGCTTCAGCATGGTGTTGTGTTTTAGGTTCGTCGCTGCCTCAAACAAGCGTTTGATGTCCTTCGGGTGTATCACTTTGGGGAGTAGCGACGGCTTTTTGGGTCGCGGTATCTCAAAGAAAAATCGCTCGCGGCGCAGCACTTGCTCGAAGTAAAACTTGACCGCATTGATGCGACTGTGCAGCGTGTTTTCACTCAGTTTTAAGGTATTGATGCAATATAAAAAGTAGGCGCGCAACCGCTCGGGCGTGAGTTCGTTCACGTCCGCATCTTTGAGCAGGTAGAGGAGTTGCGCCAGTTCGTTGCGGTAAGTTTTTAGCGTATTGGGGCTGTAGGCTTTTAGTTGCAGCGTTTCCACCATACGCAGCAGTGCCGCCTGATTGACAGGCGATAGGTGCAGCAGCACGGCTTTGCCGATAGGCGCGGCGGCTGCCAAACCGAACTTTTCGCGATAGAGCGGTGTATCTAATACATACCATGCGCCTTCCGATTTGCTCCATTTTGCGCCAATCAGTTTTTTTACGCGCGCTATCAATTCCGCGTCATACCCAAATCGTATAAAAATAACGGCTTGGTCGCGGTGCGTAGCCAATGTGTATTCTACTTTTTTAGACATAAATTATTCTGAAAACTATTTTTAGAAAAAATAAGAATATCGTTAAGATTGTTCTTAAGTCTTGCGCCTATTTAGTCTGCATTAATAGCCGACTGCTTTAGCAGTCGGGCAACGAATAACAATTGGTATTGGCTTTAGCCTAAACGACTCGTT
Source organism: Saprospiraceae bacterium (assembly GCA_043778415.1). Classification (GTDB taxonomy): domain Bacteria; phylum Bacteroidota; class Bacteroidia; order Chitinophagales; family Saprospiraceae; genus JAYUHK01. The sequence goes on along the minus strand of JAYWGG010000066.1, from coordinate 2,028 downwards.
TGTGGCAAGTATTTGGCTAAAGCCGATATACTACTTTTCTTTACACAACAGCTGAAGCTGTTGTCAATACATAAAACTATTTAGGGACAGCTTCTTGTATCAAAATTCTGAAAGCATTTTACACCTTTATTTATGTTGCAATTTTCAACTGATAACTCCAAAAAAATTCCCCCCAAAAGTATATTCACCAAAACAAAGATACAACAGAAAATCAACAATACTGCTGCGATTTTTTTATTCGCTGGCGCAAATTTTTTGCTGTTTATGGCGCACGCAGCTCATTTTTGGAAATGAAATAAATTTTTTTTGCCAAATGATAGCTAAATTTCAAACAAAATTAATACATTCGTGTCGCAAAGGAATGAAGAAAAAGAAACTACTCCAATTTTTCAGTTTAGCAGAAAAGATGTGGTAGTTTTCTTTTGACGCGTTCCTAAATTTGTTTTCTAATAAAAAAATAATACAAAAAATGGTCAAAATAAAATTCGGAACAGACGGCTGGAGAGCCATCATCGCCGACGAATATACGGTGGAAAACGTCCAACGCGTGTCGCAAGCTACTGGACAGTGGTTGCTCGACAGCGGCAAAAAGAAAGTCGTCATCGGTCACGACAGCCGATTCGCAGGGCAATTATTTGCCGAAACCACGGCGCGCGTGCTGGGCGCAATGGGCATCGAAGTCCACCTCGCCAAAGGTTTTGTTTCCACTCCGATGGTGTCGCTGGGCGTGGTGCAGTTGCAGGCGGACTTGGGCGTAGTCATCACCGCAAGCCACAATCCGCCTTCCTACAACGGGTTCAAACTCAAGTCAGCGGCTGGCGGACCGTCTTTGCCTGCCGACATCGAAGCCGTCGAAGCTCTGATACCAGACGTTTGTACGCTCCAAAAACTTCCGACTTTGGCGGATTTGCAGGCACAGGGACTGCTCCACTACACAGACCTCGAGTCGGCTTACCTTCGCCACGTCCGACAGGGATTCGACATTCCCGCCATCAACGAGTCGGGCATCAAAGTCGCCTACGACGCTATGTACGGCGCAGGGCAGCGAGTAGTGGTGGATTTATTGACCAATACTGTTTTGCTGCATTGCGACGACAATCCGGGATTTCATGGGCAAGCTCCAGAGCCGATTCACCGCAATCTGTTGGAACTTTCCAACCTCATCGCCAGCGACCCGTCCATCGCCTGCGGCTTGGCAAACGACGGCGATGCCGACCGCATCGGTATGTACGACGAAGACGGCGTTTTTGTGGATTCGCACCACATTCTGCTGCTTCTGTTGCTCTACAAATACAAGTATAAAAAAGAAACTGGCAAGGTCGTCATCACGTTTTCGGTAACAGACAAGATGAAAAAAATGGCTCAAAAATTTGGGCTTCCTTGCGAAGTCACCAAAATTGGGTTCAAGTATATTGCCGAAATCATGGCAAAAGAGGATATTTTGGTAGGCGGCGAAGAGTCAGGCGGACTGGCAGTGAAAGGGCATATTCCAGAGCGCGACGGCGTTTGGATTGGCGTGACTATCCTCGAGTTTATGGCAAAAACGGGCAAAACGCTCAAAGAACTTATTCAAGAAGTGTATGACGAAGTGGGTAGTTTTGCGACCGACCGCGACGACTTGCACGTAGAAGAAGCCCAAAAACAAGCAATCATCGAGGCTTGTAAGACCGGAAAATATACGAAATTTGGCAGCTACCAAGTCACTCGCACCGAAGACCTCGACGGCTTCAAATTCTACTTCAACGAAGACGAATGGGTGATGATGCGCCCTTCGGGAACAGAACCCGTGCTTCGCGTCTATTCGCAAGCCGCTACCGCCGCCGATGCCCGAAAAATCTTGGACGAAGTGGTGGCAGATATTTTGAGTTAAGTAGTTATAATTTTTTATAAGTAGTTGATAATCAGTTGATTTTCGACAAAAAACTCAATCGTCTATGCCGATTTGGTACAAAAAAATAGGAATTCCCGTCTTGGGCTTGGCACTCATCTTGCTGCACTGGTGGATAGATGAGGTGCGCCCCGACCGCT
>JAYWGG010000065.1:0-2849 GCA_043778415.1 Saprospiraceae bacterium | reverse complement strand
AAAAAAGCGCAACTGATAAATTTAGCACTTCTGCCCCTTTTTTGCCAAACCCTTGCCCACTAAGTTAAGAAGATTGCGTAATTTGTTGGTTATTTTTCACGCTCAAAATTAAGAAAAAGATGACAAAAGCACAATTAATTTTTTAACGACTCAAGAAAATTTTATCCAAAAAGCAAAATTCATGTCATAAAAAAAACCGTAGTTTAATTGGTTTTGGGTAGTAACCTATTTATGAAGATATTTTACCTAAAAATCCGTCGTTGGAGCCAACTGCAAAGGTAGGCACTGCCGATGCCGACCGCTGCTCCAGCCAGCACGTCGCTCGGGTAATGTACGCCGAGGTGCATTCGAGAGTAGCCGACTGCGCTCGCCCACGCAAAAGCGGGAACGCCAACATACCATTTCGGAAAAGCCAGCGTGAGGGACGTGGCGGACGCAAAGGCAACAGAAGTATGACCAGAGGGGAAAGACGGGCTGCCGCCGTCTGATTTTTTATAGATTAGATTCGGGTAAGTCACAAACGGGCGGTCGCGGCGAATAGCGTATTTCAGTCCCGTGCTGACCGCAGAGCTGACCAAAACGGTAGCTGCGACAAAAATTGCTTTTTCTTTGAGCGACTTGTCTTTCTCCAAATATCCTACCGCAAAAAGTCCAATCGGCGCTAAAAGACTGACTGGCGAAGCACTTTGGGACACTAATTTGAAAAAATTATCACCACTCGGACTGCTGCTGTTGATGTTGCGAAGCAAATTTATGTCCGCATTTTGGGCAATAAGCAACTGCAACGGAAGTGCCAAAAAAAGAAAAAGAATGAACTTATTTTTCATACAGAAAAAATGCTTTTTTTAGAAACCGAAGCCCACAGACGCTTGAATGGTCAAATTTGTGTCTTTGTCTTGGCGTGGAGTAAGCGTATATTTATTCGATTTGGTCTGCTGGAAATCATAGTTATTGTTCGTAATGTCTATCAATCCGTACTGCGCGCGGAGGCTGAAATACAGGCTCTGATTGAAGTAATACGCCAAGCCTGCGCTCAATCCGATGTCAATTCCCTTGAAAAAATTACCGTCTTTTTTCGCAAAGTCATAGTAAGCACCGACGGTGTTGGGCTGCGAAAAATTGAAGCCGTCGGCAAAAAAAGTCGAAGAGCCGTCGCTGGCGACTCCTTCGCCCGCTTTGTCGGACAAGTAATTGTATTTTGCCATCAAGGTTTTGGCGACGATGGGCGTGCCGCCGTCTGTTTTTCCCTCAAAAGTGATGTCGCCCGTGGCGGTAGAGCCGACCAGCGCCGAAAAATATCCGCCTGCCGAAACCTCGAGCTTGCGCCCTATCCGATAGTAGGCGTTGAGGGGAATGTCTATGTAGCTGTTGGAGCGCAGCAGGTTGGTTTTCAGAATGCCGGTGGCATACACTTTTGCTGCGCCTGTTTGGTAGATGCGGAATGCTTGTCCGTCGTATTGGTAGGTAGAGTTTTTTTGGGAGTAAAGGAGTTCGAGCCGCAAGCCGAAGTCGTCCGTGAACTTCAACGAACCGGTAGCTCCGACGTGAAAGCCGTAATCGAAGCCAAATTTTTCGACTGCTTTTCCGTTGTCGTCTTTTTCGGCTACCGCGTTCAGATTGGAGTAGTTCAAGCCTGCTTTGAAGCCGAACCCAAAATCTTGCGCTTGTACTTTGGAGTTGTTCGCCAGCAATACGGCTGCAAGAAGGAACGAATAAATATTAATTTTTTTCATATAAGTAGTTTTTTATTTTTATTTGTGCGCAATTCAGGACGGCAAAAATAGAGTAGTTTACTTTTGTATGCGTCTTGTGTTCCCAATAAAAAAAACGAAAGAACGATTTTTTTATTTTAAAAACTTACGACGGCTGTTCGTTTTTTTCTGCCATAAAAAATTTCCAAAGTGCGTCTTCGGGCGGCGTTGGGGCGACGATTTCAATAAGTTCCTGCGACACAGGGTGCTTGAAGTTGAGCTTCCACGCGTGAAGATGGATAGAGCGGTCGGGATTGCCACGGCGCGAGCCGTACTTGACATCGCCCTTGATAGGAGAGCCGACGGCAGCTAATTGCGCACGGATTTGGTGGTGTCGCCCTGTCAAAAGTTCTATTTCGAGCAAGTGGTAGCGGTCGCTGCTGCCGATGGTTCGGTAGTGCAGTTCGGCGCGGCTGGCGTGGGCGACTTCTTTCTCGAAGGCGGACGTGAGGTTGGTGGTGGCGTTTTTGCGCAAAAAATGCACGAGCGTTCCCTCGGGTTGTGGGAGCGGATTTTGGACGATGGCGAGGTAGATTTTCTGCACCGCTCTGTCCTGAAACTGCTTGTTGATAGCCGCCAAACCATTTTTTGTTTTTGCGAAAAGCACTACGCCGCTCGCGGGACGATCGAGCCGGTGGACGAGGTGGAGCGTGGATTTGGTATAGATTTCTGCCAACTCTATCAAAGGTTTGTCGCCTGTCGGGTCGGCTTGGACGGGAATAGCGGCAGGTTTGTTGAAGGCAATAAATTGGTTATTTTTGAGCAAAATAAGGTCGCCAATCTGAAAATTTTCGGCTGCCGAAGTGGGTTTTTGTTCGGGAGTGGTATTTTTTTTGTCTTCGACTTTGTCCATAGCGTGTTGGGCTTTTTTTATGATTGTGTGTGGAGTGGATTATTCTTTTATCTCTTCGTAGTCGGTGTAGTCGGCTTTCGTCCTTTGCGGCGGCGTTTGCTGGGGTGGCGGCTTTGGGGCAGGCGGCGGCGCGATATAGACGGGTTTCGTCACATACCGATAGAGCAAATACAGAGCCATAGCCATCCAAAAGAGCTTTCCCATGCCGCAAAGGTACAAAAAATATCCTCGACATTGGTAAAGCG
>JAYWGG010000064.1:0-36252 GCA_043778415.1 Saprospiraceae bacterium | reverse complement strand
TTTTATTTATTTTTTAAAAATAATTTACTTTTTTTTGAACTTTATTCAACAAAGTTAGTTTCCGTGACATTACTGCATTTTAAAAACATTTGAATGGTTGTTCTGACTGTATAAGCGGTCGTTTTGGTGTATAAACGGTTTTTTTAGCTTTTTTATTTCATAGAAGTATCAAAAAAAGGCAGTCACAATTTTCATTTCTTGCAAGCAAAAAATAATCCAATCCAGCTAACAATAAAAAACAAACCACCCAGTGGCGTGATGGGCCCGAGCCAGCTCCAACTTTCGATGCCCAATAAATTTTTGCAAGCCATCAAGTAGAGCGAACCCGAAAAAAGCACGATGCCCAACACGAACCCGATGCCCGCCCGAAACAACCATTTGCTGGGGTAAGATTGGCACAAAAAAGCAGCTATAAAGACGGCAAATGTGTGATAAAAGTGGTATTTTACTGCGGTTTCGAATGTGCGAAGTTGGTCAGAATTTAGTTTTCCCTCCAAGCCGTGCGCCCCAAAAGCACCGATAATGACCGCCAGCATCGCTAAAAAAGATGCAGTTCTAAATAGAATATAAGCGGAAGAATTCATATTTTGATAATTTTTTTGCGGATAATTTTTTGGTTGTTGAGCAAGATTTCGACGAAATAAGTTGCGCTCGAAGTCAAATTAGAGCAATCAATCGCAGCTTCTACTGCATGGTCAAAGCCTTTTTGCGACATCAATTTTCCGCTCACATCGTAGAGCGATATTTTTTGAATATAATTTTCTAATACATTGATTTTCAGTATATTAGCCACAGGGTTGGGCGCAATTTGGAGTAATATTTCGTCTTCTAATTCGCTTGCTGCGAGTGAAATATCTTTTGTCACAGTTTTCTTACAAACGATATTATTTTCGGGGTCGAAGCCTACAAAGGTCGGAGTAAAACCAAGATTGAAATATTCAATTTGTCCGCTAAAAATATGTTCAAAACGAACCGTTGTGTCGCGCGTAGCGTTTCTAAAGCGTATTTCTACGGGCATTTCATAAAAAATTACGGACGGGTGTGACGTGGTTTGATTAAGCTTCACTACAATTTTTGCGTCGGCAGTTTGCGCCCAACGGAGGTCATATTTTGGGTATCCTTCGGAGTAAAACCATTTTTGAAAGAAAAATGCTAAATTTTGACCTGACGTGACAGTCATCTGATTGTGAAAATTTATTGTTTGGGCATATTTATAGACCAAAGTTGTGTCCGCCATATAGGCTTTCATGCCTGCAAAAAAAGCTGAATCGCCAATCTTATACCGCAACATATTGAGCAGCATAGCACCTTTTTGATACGTCAGACGGTAGTCAAATATTCTGTTATAGTCCGTCGTATCGGGATTATAAACAGAGCCATTCGTTTGTGCGGTTATAGCATTGATAGTCGAGGCTTTCCAGTTTTTGAACGTGATTGCTGAATTAGGCTCGTCTGCCAACGCTGTCACATAAGTCGCAAATCCTTCATTTAACCACACATCTCTGAAAGTACCGCAGGTAATGGCATCTCCAAACCACTGGTGGGCGAGTTCGTGAGCCAACAAACCTTTGTCGAAATTAGTCACAAAAACCATCGTTTGATGCTCCATTCCACCTCCCCAGCCGAATTGCGCATGACCAAATTTTTCTTTTCTGAACGGATATTTACCAAATTTACTTTCGTAAAATTGAATTACAGGCAATAAAGCAATAGTTCCTTGCTTCGCAGCCGTAAGATTTTCGGGATAAACGAAGTTCAAAATCTCTAACGAATCGTTGTTTGGGCTTACCAAATAGTCCGAATAACTCGAATAATTGGTCACCGAAGTTGCGACCAAATAGCTTGTAATAGGGTAGCGATGCTTCCAATGAAAGGAATGTGAGATTCCGTCTGCGTCGGGCAGTATTTCGACTAATTTTCCGTTTCCAACAGCCTTATATTGTGACAGTGTTTTTACAAATAAATCCAAAGAATCTGCCTTATCGTCCAACGTATTTTTACAAATCCACCAGTCTTTTGCGCCGTAGGGAACAGAAAAAGTCCATACGATAGGCGCGGAATTTGCACCATGAACGCCTTTATAAAATGAACCAAACCCAGTACTTACTGGGGTTCCGTGATAAAAAATAGTCAAACTATCTAAATTTCCTTTTGTGATAGTATTGGGGAAGTAAAAAGTTCTTTGTTCGTCGATTACTACCGAAAATGTGACATTGTTTCCGTGATATTTTGCCGAATCTACTTGTAGTGCTTCTGCACAGTCCAATTTAATTTCGGACATTCCAGCATCTTCTGTCGGCACGAAATAATTTGTCACATTTCCGCTAATAAAATTAATATTTGGATTTATTTCTACAGCAAGACGGTAATATTTTACGTCGTAGTTAGAGGTATTCAAATTATGAAACTCTTGAAACTTATTGTTTGCTTTCGCAATTTTTGCTTCGCTTTCAGAGATATTTTTTTCATAAATAAATCCGTCTGATAGTGGCGTTTGAGCGACAAGCGAATACAGGAAAAATATGGTGCTTGTGCAAAAAGAGAATAAATTTTTCATAGCAATAAAATAAATTTTATGGGAAATTTGTGACAAAAAAGGAAAGAAAAAATGACCAGATAGACGCTAAAGATTTTTGGAAGCTCCAAAAAATCAGGATTTAGGTAGCCAAAAACTTTCAGTAATCTCCCTGTTTCGTTGCCGAAAAGCCTTTGAAAACAAAGGATGAAGCCCGCCCTACGCTTCTTGCGCTACACAATAGATGACAAAATAAGTGTCGAGCCAAAAATGTTGGTTGCGCCTAACTGGTCAATGTAAGAGCAAAGTTATCGAATTTGGGAAATAAAACCAATTCATTTTATACTTTTTTGTACTTTTGGCAAAAAATAAATTTTATAATTTTAAATTGTCGGGTGCTATGAAACAAATTTCTTTATTTCTGTTTATTTTTAGTAGCTTTTATTGCCTTTCTTGCGCTGCGCAGATTAGTATTTCTAAAGATTTATGGATGAACGAAAAACGTGTGGAGGAAAATAGAGAGCCGATGCACGCTACTTTTTTCGCCTATGAAAATACAAAACAAGCCCAAATCGCGGACTGGAAGCAGTCGTCCAATTATACTACATTAAATGGTAGTTGGAGGTTTAAATGGGTAGAGAATCCGTCGCTTGCTCCAAAGGGTTGGGACAGCGCGGAATATGCTGATAATCAATGGGATATGTTCAAAATTCCAGCCGTTTGGGAGGTGAATGGCTACGGTTATCCCATTTACATCAATCATGGTTATGAGTTTATGCACCTTCAGAAAGCCGATCCTCCACGCATTCCGACCGACTATAATCCAGTAGGAATGTATCGGAAAGAGGTCGAAATCAGTCGAAATTTTTTGGACGAGAAGCAGATTTTTATTCATATCGGTGCTGCCAAATCCAACCTCGCAGTCTGGATAAATGGTCAGTATGTAGGCTATGGAGAAGATGGAAAATTGCCACAAGAGTTTGATGTCACAAAATATCTAAAAATTGGAAAAAATAAGATTGCTTTACAGGTGATGCGTTGGAGTGATGGCACTTATTTGGAGTGTCAAGATATGTGGCGTGTGAGTGGCATTACACGCGATTGTTATTTGGTTTCGCGCAACAAATTTGGTATCAGAGATATTGATATTCAGGCGGATTTAGACGCAAACTATCAAAATGGTAGTTTAGGAATTGCGCTGGATTTTTTAGGCGCAGAATTTAGTAAAAATAAAAAAATAAAAATTGAACTCCTTGAAAATCAGAATGTTGTGCTGTCTAAAAATATAGATGCAGATGTTTTTATTAAAAATAAAGTGACGACTTTTGAGGTAAAAACACCCAGAAAGTGGTCGGCTGAAACGCCAAATTTGTACCAACTTTTGACGACCGTATTGGACGAAAATGACAAGATATTGGAGGTAATTCCACAAAATATTGGTTTCCGAAAAGTAGAAATTAAACACGGGCATTTCTATGTCAATGGAGAAAAAATTTATATCAAAGGCGTAAATAGGCATGAAGCTGACCCTGTCACAAGCCAATGTATTTCGAGAGAATTAATGGAAACCGATGTTCGTCTTATGAAAGAGTACAACATCAACGCTGTGCGGACTTCACACTATCCAAATGACGAATATTTTTACGAACTTTGTGACAGGGTTGGAATCTATATGATTGACGAAGCAAACATCGAATCTCACGGAATGTACTATAATTTGAGTCGCACTTTGGCAAATAAACCTTCTTGGAAAACGGCGCACCTAACACGTGTTCAAAGAGCCATTGAGCGAGATAAAAATCACCCGTCCATTATCACTTGGAGTTTGGGCAACGAAGCTGGAAACGGGTATAATATGTACGAATGTTACAACTGGATCAAGCAGCGCGACCCGTCAAGACCTGTGCAATATGAACGTACGGACGTGAGCGAAGGCGGAAAAATTATGTTTGAGTGGAACACTGACATTATTTGTCCGATGTATCCGCACCCCGACGAGATGCTGGCGTATGCCCAAAATCCGGATACCACGCGCCCATTTATTATGTGTGAATATGCGCACGCGATGGGAAATTCGGTCGGAAATTTTAAGGAATATTGGGACATTATCAAAGGTAACGAAACCTTTCAAGGCGGCTATATTTGGGACTTTGTAGATCAAGGATTTTACAAAATAAATGAAAATCGTGACACTGTGATTACTTACGGTGGCGATTATGGACCAGCCAACGTCCCGACGGACCAAAATTTTATGTGCAATGGACTTTTTGCGCCGAGTAGAAAGCCAAACCCACACGTTTACGAAGTCAAAAAAGTATATCAGGATATTTCTGCTAAAATGATTGACGAACAAACGGTGGAGATTTTTAACGAATATTTTTTCAAAAATTTGGACAATGTGCGAATGGAATGGCAAATAATTGGCGACGGAAAGTTGCTAAAAAATGGTGCGATAAATGATTTATCTGTTGCTTCGCGCACTCGTAAAACATTGATTATCAACACAAAAGTTGATAATGCGTGCCAAGAGTATTTCTTAAACTTGAGTTTTAAACTCAAAGAAAAAGAATTATTTTTGGTAAAAAATCACGAAATAGCTGTGGAACAATTTGCCCTGAAAGGTAGTTGGAAAAATAATTTAATTTTAAAAGAAAGTGACATTCTAAAAACACAAGAAAGTATAGATACCTACACAATTTCCAGCTCTAAAATGAAGGCGATTTTTAGTCGTCAAACCGGTCTTTTGACTAATTTTGAACGCAATGGAAAACCTTTTTTGGCGAATGGAAGTTCATTGAAACCCAATTTTTGGCGCGCGCCAACCGACAACGATTTGGGATCAAACCTTCCAGCCAATTCTAAAGCGTGGAAAGCTGCGAGCCAAAATGGTTATCTTTTAGAAAATATGTCACTCAATTCGATAAATAATAAAAATATCGTTCTGACGGCAAATTATTCTATTCCCGTAGTTTTTTCAAAGTTGAAAATTATATATGTTATCAATTCAGATGGCGAGATGACAGTGGAGCAAATATTGATGACCGATTCTACCAAAAATATTTCGATACTTCCCCGTTTTGGTATGCAGTTAGAATTAGCGAAAGGCTTTGAAAATCTGGATTTTTACGGTCGCGGTCCTTACGAAAATTATGTGGATAGAAAAACCAGCGCATTCGTTAGCTTGTATTCTCAATCTGTCAAAGAGCAGTTTTTTTCGTATGTTCGCCCTCAAGAAACTGGTAATAAGTCCGATATTCGGTGGTCAGAAATTTCTTCCAAGTCACTTAATCAGAGCTTGAAGGTAGAAGGAGAGAAATTATTGAATGTCACAGTAAAGCATTATTTTGACGAACAGTTAGACGAAGGTTTCGTCAAGCACAATCGCCACACAGGCGACTTAAAACCGTCCGAAACAACACAGGTAAATATTGACGGTTTTCAGACAGGATTGGCGGGCGTGGACAGCTGGAGCACTTATCCTCTGAAAAAATATCAACTTCCGTACCGCAATTATTCCTTTAAATTCAAACTTAATTTTAACTAATTTTTATATATAATCAACTGTAAATGAATCATTTAGAGCATTTTAAAAATATTGAAGCTTTTATTTTCGACGTAGATGGAGTACTTACGGACGGTCAAGTATTGGTGCAGGAAGACGGTGCTTTGTTGCGCACTATGAACACGCGCGATGGCTACGCAATGCAACTTGCCGCATCTTTGGGCTATCACATTGCGATTATTACGGGCGGAAATTCTCCCGGCGTAGAGCGCAGATTGCTCAATTTGGGCATTGATAAAGTCTATATGAGAACGATGAATAAAATCGAAGCCTACGATAATTTTATCCAAACCTACGAAATTGACGAGTCCAAAATACTGTATATGGGCGACGATATGCCCGACATTCCGCCGATGCGAAGGGTTGGATTGCCGTGTAGTCCAGCTGACGCAGTAGCCGAAGTAGCGGCAGTAGCGAGATATATTTCGCCCTTCGTGGGTGGTGCGGGCTGCGTCCGCGATGTGATTGAAAAAGTCCTAAAACTTAACCAAGAATGGAAATAATTTTCGCTTTTTGTGACATTTAAAAAAGTAAAATGTGTTTGATTATTTTCTTTATCTTAATATAGCAAAAATTGGAGCAGAGGTAAAAGTACAAGTGAGAGTTTAAAAGCGAGAAAAAAGAGCTAAATTTGTAGATTAAAATATTTTGAATATCATTCTACAAAACAATTAGCCCTCCAATAACGTATAACAAGGCTATATTTAAAACTATAAAAATAAAAAAAATGGAAAATCAGAATCAACTGAATATCGAATTGCCTGAAGATGTGGCGGAAGGAACGTATTCAAACTTGGCAATTATCTCACATTCGCCGTCCGAATTTGTGATTGACTTTATCCGTATGGTGCCTAATGTGCCGAAAGCAAAGGTCAAATCACGGATTTTACTCACGCCGCAGCACGCAAAACGCTTGATGAAGGCGATGATTGACAACGTAAAAAAATACGAACAGCAGTTTGGGGTCATCGAAGATGCCGACCAATCACAGATGCCAACGATGAATTTTAACACGCCGACAGCGCAAGCGTGACAAATTAGAAAGTATAAGGAATGCGTCTAAAATAAACTACTTATTTTTTCTTCATTCCTAATTTTAGAATGATTTACTGAATAATTTGACAACAAAATGCCAAATATCGAACAGGTTATTGTCACTACTCTGGTAGTAAAATTGTTTTTACAGGACAAAGGCAAGTGGCTTTTTCTGGCTCAAACGACCCAAAATGGCGGTAAATACTCATTGGTAGGTGGTAAAATCGAATCCGAAGAAGTTGCTACGGCTGCTCTCATTCGGGAGAGTGCGGAGGAGGCGGGCATTTTGTTGGATACCAAAAATTTGAGTTTGGCGTTTGTGATGTTTCAATTAAAAGACAAAAATCGACGAATTGTGACGCTTTATTTTAAAGCCGACAAATGGAAAGGTGATTTAGAATCCAAAGAACCCAAAAAGTTCAAGCGAGTAAATTGGTTCGCAGTGGAAGATTTACCAAAAAATATTTCAGACAACACCAAACTCGCCCTGAAAAGCTACCTCAAAGGCATCACTTTTGCCGAAACTCCGCTCAAAGCGAATACTAAAAAGGCTGCTCAAAAAATTTGAGCAGCCTTTTTAGACGCATTCATTAGCACTAAAATATTAGTTATTCGTGCTTTCTTTCTTTGCAGCCACCAATCTTGGCGTTGCTTTTTCAGCAGATGCAGTGCCATTGGTCATCTTTTTGCCCGCGCAGCAAGCCTTTCCTTTGGCGCATACTTTCGCTGGTGCTTCAGCGGCTACTGGTGCAGCCGTTGTTTCTGCCAACGCAGCCGCTCCGACAGTGCCTCCCGCAGATGCTGCAGCAGTTCCAGTCTCTTTGCAACCCGGGTGCGGGTTTGCGCAGCATTTTTTGCTTTCTGCTCCCGACACTGCTTTTGAGCAGCTTTGAGCGTTCATACTTGCGACCGCGAAGCCGCTAACTAACAACATTAAACAAAATAATTTTTTCATAATTGAATTTTTTTTTAAAATTTATAAAATCTAAAACGTAATACAAAGTTAGAGCGAAATAGTGAGGTTTCCAAACTTTTTCGCAATTTTCTAAACATATAACGGTGGAAAACTAAATATTGTTATGTTTACTGGCGATAATTTTATTTTCTATCTAAAAATATTAAAGCAATCGTTATAATTCGTTTCTTCGGGACCGTCAAAGTTTAGGATAAGCGATAGTTCGTGGCTGCCGCCAGTGTTATAGGCGGCGAGTTTGGACACCGTCACATCGTAGCTGTAGCCGACTTTGAGCCAGTCTTTTTTGACTCCAACCAGAAAAATAACTGCGTCAGAATTGGTAAAAGTATGCCGAAACCACGCACCCGTATAGAACATTCCCAAGCCCAAATAAGCTCCTGCATTGACTTGACGAAAATTGCCTTGCTGCGTAGCGATAACGCTCGGCGACACAAAAATGGGCAAACTGTGGCGCGTTTCTTTTTGTATCGGGATTTCCCAACCTGCGTGCAGCGTCGTGCGAAAAGGCAAACCACGGTACGAATTTTTGTTGATACCAAAAAAATGATAGTCGGGCGTATTGAGGTGTTTGACCGTCAAGCCTCCGTAAAATTGTTTGCTATAAACCAACAAACCGCTTGAAATATCGAGAAAACTTTTAGTCAGCTGCGACGGTCTATTTTCGCCTGTTGGGTTCGCGTTGCCTGCGCCGTCCGAGAATCCGTAAAGTTTGTCAATCTGGTCACCGAAAGTCAATTTATCAAAATTTAATTGTCGCTGCGCAAAAGTCGCTTCTACGCCTATTTTCAGCTTCCAATCAGAATTTATTTTGAGGCGATAAGCAAAAAATCCGCCTACAGAATTTTCTTTATAAACGCCATTTCCGAGATTATCGGAAGTCACCATAAGCCCAAAACCCGAGTTGAGCGGCTCAAAAAACTGGTCGTAGGTGGCTGCATAAGTCACATAGGCGTTCTTGAAAGAGGGCCACTGGTTGCGGTAATTGAGTGCAAAATGCGGTGTATAAGTATTGCCCGTGAAAGCTGGATTGAGTTGCAAAGGCGCAGCATAAAACTGACTGAATACGTTATCTTGCGCTGTCACAAAAGTACTAAATATCAGTATAAAAAACAGCGATTGTAAATATTTTTTTTTCATAGCACAGAAGGGTTGAATAGTTTTTAGAAATCACGGTACATTTTCAAATGTTAAAGTTCGTTCTATTTTTTGACATTACACAATACCGTAAAAATATTAACGTTTCGATAACAAAATAACGACTTTCTTGTTAAATAATTGCATTTTTGCAAAGAAAACTATTTTACTTTATTTCTTATGTCAAAAATTAATATTTTTTGCTCGCTGCTGCTCACTTGTGCTTTCGCATCTGTTGCTTTTGGTCAGCAAAATTCTACCCGAACTCACCACGATTTGCTCTGGAACGATGCTCAACCCGATGCAGTATTGGCGTTCAAAAACGCTGATTTTCAGCCACTTACCAAAAAAATACCTGTTTTTACGAAACAACTTTCCGTAAAAAGTAAAGGCGAACTTCGAGCCAGCATCGCTAATGCAATCTACCAGCCTCTGAAAAAAACGCTCGGGGATGCAGAACTTAATTTATTAACTTTTGAGCCGACTTTTACTCAAAATGTTTGGCAAGCTCGCAACCTATATTATGGCGAAGTTTCGCTTCCTGCACTCCGAAAAGATGCTTTCGGCAATATCGAAAAATTGGTTTCTTTTGATTTGACCGTTGATTTTTTTCCAAAAAATACTCCCAACACGCCTCCCAACACGACGGAGCGCGGTCCGAATACCACTAATTCGGTTCTTAAAGATGGCGACATCTATAAATTTTCGATTACTGAAACGGGAATCCATAAAATTGACTACGATTTTTTGAAAAATAAGCTGAAAATCAGTAATATTGACAACATTGACCCAAGAAAAATTCATCTCTACGGCAACGGCGGCGCAATGCTTCCAGAACCTATTAATAGTCCGCGTGCTGATGATTTGATAGAAAATGCGATTTTTGTTTCGGGAGAAAGCGATGCTAAATTCGACGGCGGCGACTACCTGCTTTTTTACGCCATAAACACGGATAAGTGGAATTTCAATCCCAACACGCGCGATTTTACGATGACCAAAAATTTGTATTCGGAGAAGGCTTTTTATTACATCAAAATAGAAAACTCAAATGGGTTGCGCATTGCGGAGCAAAATTCTATCGAAGATATTTCGTTTACGACGACTACTTTCGACGATTACGGACATTATGAGGAGGAGAAAGTCAATCTTTTGAATCGCGGAAAACCAAGTACGCAAGGGACTGGAAAACGCTGGTTTGGGGATTATTTTTATACTTCTCGGGACAAGAATTTTACAAATTTATTTACTTTTCCCAATATTGTCACCACAGAGCCGGTTCGTTTGCGCTCCGAGTTTGCGGGACGCAGCAATACCAGTACCTTTTTTAAAATCAATATCAACTCCAATACTTTTGTCAGCGACTACATTGCAGCTACCGAAACGGGCAACGTCAATGAAAGCAATTATGCCAATATTGGTAGAATATCCAACAATTTTTTGCCGACTGCGGACAATATGAACTTGCTGGTTTCTTATCCAGATGTGGGGCAGTTCAGTGAGGGTTGGCTCGATTATATTGAACTCAATGCTCGCCGAAACCTGAAAATGTCTGGTGGTCAAATGCGTTTTAGAGATTCTAAAACCCTGTCACAAGCTGCTGCAAAATTTAAAATTGAAACTGCCCAAAACTTGGCAGTCTGGGACATCACGAACCCACAAAAACCATACAAGCAACTTGCCACATTCGCTAACAATTCGTTGGAGTTTGGAGCAGAAACGCAGGATAAACTCAAGGAATTTGTCGCTTTCAAGTCCGATGCAAGTTTTTTTAGCCCAACTGCGGTCGGAAAAGTAGAAAATCAAAATTTGCACGGATTGGATAACTTGGACATGGTTATTTTGTACTACAAAGATTTTGAAAATGCCACTCAACAGCTCGCTACCCATCACCGCCAACACGCGCAGTTGGACGTAGCGACAGTGAGGGTTGATAAGGTATATGAAGAATTTTCGAGCGGTGCGCAAGATGTCACAGCAATCCGAGATTTTGCCAAAATGCTATACGACCGCAATCCGCAAAAATTCAAATATTTGCTGCTCGTCGGCGATGGTTCTTTTGACTACAAAAATATCAGCAGCTCCGACGACAATCAGAGTTACATTCCCGTCTATGAAACCGCCGAATCGATAGACCCAATATATGCCTTTCCGACCGATGATTTTTACGGACTACTTTCGCCAGGTGAAGGCGATGCTTCGCTGAATGGCGGCTTGGATATTGCTATTGGGCGTTTGACCGTCCGAAATGCAGACGAAGCGAGAGCGGTCGTCAATAAAATTATTCGCTACGAAACCAATCCCAATACGCTCGGCGACTGGCGCAATCGCGTCACTTACGTCGCAGACGATGAAGATTACAACGGACACCTTTTAGATGCCAACGATGTTGCCGAAAAGGTAATAGCCCGCAATAAGGTTTTTAATGTGGATAAAATTTTTCTTGACGCAACCCCCCAAGTGGCGACTCCGGGCGGCGCGCGCTATCCCGACGCTCAAAACGATATTAACAACAACATTTTCAAAGGCGTATTGATAATGAATTACATGGGTCACGGCAGCACCAAAGGCTGGGCGCAAGAACGCATATTGACTTCGACCGACATCGGAAGCTGGACAAACACCGACAAAATGCCGCTTTTAGTGACCGCTACTTGTACTTTTGCCGCCTTTGACGACCCCACCAATACCTCCGCAGGCGAGCAAACACTGCTCAAAGAAAACGGCGGTGCTGTCGGTTTGTTTACGACCGTCCGACCAGTTTTTGCGAGTGCCAATGCAGCTTTGGCGGGCGCAGTTTTTGATACTATTTTTCAAAAATACAGCAGCGAACCTAATATCGGCGAAGTGTTGAGGATTGCGAAAAATGTTTCTGGCAATGCCACCAATGCGCGTAAATTTACGCTGCTCGGCGACCCCGCTATGAAATTGGCTTTGCCAAAATACAACGTAGCGACTACAAAAATCAACAACCACAACGTAAACGATGGCAAATCGGATACACTTCGCGCACTCCAAAAAGTGACCATTGAGGGCATTATTCAGGACGAAAGCGGACAGATGTTGAGTAATTTTAACGGAAAAATATTTCCGACCGTTTTTGATAAAATAGCAACTATCTCTACGTTGGCACAAGACCCTTCGAGCCAAAAAACAACTTTTACGCTCCAAAAAAATATTCTTTTCAAAGGTGCGGCAAGTGTCGTGAATGGTGCTTTCAAATTCAGTTTTGTCATTCCGAAGGATATTAATTACCAATATGGATTCGGAAAAATCAGCTACTACGCCCACGATGGAAAGAAAGACGACGCGAGCGGCTACTACAACAATGTGGTCATCGGCGGCACCAATCCCAACGCTGTGGCAGACAATCAGGGTCCGAAAGTAGAGGTTTTTATGAACGACGATAGATTTATTTTTGGAGGAAAAACCGACCAAAATCCGAGTATTTATGCTAGACTGACGGACGACACAGGCATCAACGTCACGGGGACAAGCGTGGGACACGACTTGACAGCCGTTTTGGACGAAAATGGCTTGCAAACCTATCTGCTCAATGATTTTTATCAAGCCAAACTCGACGACTACACCCAAGGCGAACTGCGCTATCCACTTTCCAAAATAGCCATCGGAACACACAAAGTGCGCGTGAAAGCGTGGGACATCAACAACAATCCCGGTGAGGGAAGTACAGAGTTTTTGGTCGCCGCCGATGCCCAGACCGCTCTCAACCATGTGTTGAACTTTCCGAACCCATTTACGACCAAAACAAGTTTTCAGTTCGAACACGGCTATGCGGGACAACTTTTGGACATACAAGTTCGTATATATACCGTGGGCGGAAAATTAGTCAAAACAATTACCGACCAACAGCTTTCTGAAAGCAACCGAATCAGCGGGATAGAATGGGACGGAAAAGACGACTTCGGAAGCGACATCGGGCGCGGCGTTTATGTCTATAAAGTATTGCTTCGCAAAGCAAGCGGCACCGCCTCTGCCGCCGTCAGCGAAAGCGAATTTGAGAAATTAGTAATTCTTAAATAGGGACAAAATAAAAAATAAAAATTAACGTTTACCGAAAAATATTGCCAAAGTTGTTTTCAACTTTCCGATTTACTTCTATATTTGCCGATTATCCAGAAAATAAATTTTTTTACAAAATTCTATATGAAAAAAGTTCTCTTTCAGTTATTTTGTGTTAGCATTTTTAGCACACTATCCAGCTTTGATGTCGCTGCGCAATGTTTCAAAGCACCCGACGGCACATATAAGCAGGTGGACGGCACTCCCTGCGGTAACACCATTATTACCGCCGTTCCGTTTTTGCGCATCGTAGGCGACGCACGCTCTGGCGCAATGGGCGACGCGGGAATAGCTATTTCAGCCGATGCCAACTCTATGCACTTCAACGCGTCCAAACTTACTTTTGCGGGACAAACTACGGGAGTTTCGGCGACTTATACGCCTTGGCTTCGAGCTTTGGGACTTACCGATGTCTATATGGCGTACCTTTCTGGCTACACGCAGTTGGACAGTCGCCAAGCTGTCGGTTTGAGCTTGCGCTATTTCAATCTCGGTAGTATCAACTTTACGAGTGAGGACGGCGCGTCGCTCGGCACAGGCAGACCCAACGAGTTGGAAGTTAATCTGGCATACTCTCGGAAATTGACCGAGCGTTTTGCAGTCGGCTTGGCAGCCAAATATATTTACTCCAATCTTGCGGCAGGTCAATCCGTCGGAACAGTTCCCATCTCGGCAGGCAACGGCGCAGCAGCCGATATTTCGATGACCTACAAAAGACCAATCACCGTGTCGGGAACAAAAAGCGACCTGACAGTCGGCTTGGCAATCTCTAACATTGGTACAAAAATAACCTACACAAAATCCGTCAATAGAGATTATTTGCCTGCCAACTTGGGCATCGGAGTCTGCTGGGATTTCCATTTAGACCAATACAACTCTATTGCAGCCACCATAGATGTCAATAAACTTTTAGTGCCTACGCCACAGTTCAAGTTAGGCAATCCCGACTGGGACAAGAACAGAGACAGTATCCCCGACTACAAGCAGCAATCGCCCATCGGAGCGGCAGCGAATTCATTTTCGGACGCACCCAACGGAGGCAGCGAGGAGCTGCGCGAGTTGATGTATTCCTTCGGAATGGAATATTGGTACGACAAGCAATTTGCACTCCGCGCAGGCTACTATCACGAAGACAGAACCAAAGGAAACCGTAAGTTTTTGACAGTTGGTTTGGGTGTGAAATACAATATTTTTGGTCTGAATTTTTCTTACCTCGTCCCAGTCACCAGCCAACGCAACCCGTTGGACAACACGCTTCGCTTCACTTTGTTGTTTGATTTTGCAGCCATCAAGCCCGAAAGCGTCAAAGAAGGAACAAATCAGTAGTTTGGGCGTGAACTTAAAAAAAGTAAAACTATGATTAGGAATGAGGAAAAGTAAGGTACTTAATATTTCTCCAATAAATTCAAACAATTACAAGGCAGATTTGAGGCGCGATGCCGTGCATCGTAACGAAAATCTAATGCAGTTTTGGCTCAAAAGACAAGTCAGAATAAAGTAATTTATTTTGGACGCGTTCCTTAACGACAAACAGCAAATCATTCATTCATCAAACAGTATTCGACAAAAAAAATGGCATACTCTGATTTTACCTTGTCCGATTTGGAAGAAAAGTTTGGTGTAAGTAATGAAAGAAGGTCACTCAACTTCCAATCAATAGCTATCGAACCTACTCAATGGTTAGAAAAGGAACTATTGGACAGCAAAGAAATGCCTATCAAAAGTGAAAAGGCGAGGAGTGAATGGATTGTTGTTCCGATACTTAAAGAGTTGCGCAACCTAAATCATAAATTTTTCACTATTTATTCAGGGGATAATCTTGTAGGAGATAAGGAAAAAGGACTGCAAGGAGAGTGTGATTTTATTTTGAGCAAAGACACTAAATCATATGACATCAGCATACCTATTTTTCATGTTGTGGAAGCCAAACGAAACGATTTAGAAGAAGGCATTAGACAATGTTCAGCCCAGTTATTAGGTGCAAAAAAGTACAATGAAAAAAAAGGAATACAAATGGAAAAATTGTTTGGCTGCACCACAACAGGAGATGTTTGGCAGTTCATCGAATTTTCTGATAAACTGTACATTGATAACAATAAATACTATTTAAGTGATGTAGATAATTTATTAGGAGTTTTTCAAAGCATCATAGACTATTACAAAAGTACGCTAAAATAAAAATAGCCATTAACGTAGAATTTATGAAAGCCAAGCTGATGTAAATTATCGAACATATACAATTTCAATATATGTTTGTGGTGTATTTGATGTTTGACTTTCAAATCTCAAATTTTTGCCCTTCATAAGCACTTTTCTGATATTTGTTGTGAAAATAGCACAAATACGGTGGCAAAAAAATTAATCCAATCCAGCATTGACACCGAAAGAAATTTTTAAAAAATTTGAGCAACTCAATATTCTCATCGTCGGCGATGTGATGCTGGACGAATATATTTTTGGCAATGCAAACCGCATTTCGCCCGAAGCACCCGTACCCGTCGTACTCTACGAAAAAGCCGATGTGCGGCTCGGTGGCGCAGCAAACGTAGCCCTCAATGTCAAGGCGTTAGGCGGCACTCCACTGCTGCTTACCGTCGTCGGCAACGACAGCGCAGGACAAAAACTAAAAAAACTTCTCTCCCAATTAGATATTTCTAACGATTACGTTATCGAATCTGCCGACTCAACGCGCCCGACGACCGTAAAACAACGCATCTTGGCAGGAACACAGCAACTGCTTCGCTTGGACACGGAGGTTTCGACCGATGTGACAGATGAGGATAGCGAAGTCTTGTACGAAACTTTTAGCAAGATTCTCGAAGCAAATACCGTGCAAGTGATACTCTTTCAGGACTATAATAAAGGCGTGCTGACGGAGCATTTTATCCAAAAATGTATTGCGCAAGCGAATCAAAAAGGCATCGCTACGGCAGTAGACCCCAAGCTAAAAAACTTTTTTGCCTACCAAAATGTAACGCTTTTCAAACCTAATTTGAAAGAAGTTCGCGACGGATTGGGCATTTCAGTTGTTCCCGAGATGTCTTCGCTCCGAGCAGCTTCGCAAGCCATTCGTAGGCAACTGAACCATAAAATTACGCTCATCACGCTCTCGGAGCGCGGACTTTATGCAGACGAAAACGATGTTGGAAACATTGTGCCAACTTCTCACCTCCGCAATATCGCCGACGTGTGTGGCGCGGGCGATACGGTCATCAGCGTGGCAGCGATGTGCGTGGGTTTGTCGTTAGGTATAGAACAGATAGCTCAATTATCCAATTTGGCGGGCGGTCAGGTCTGCGAAAAAGTCGGCGTAGTGTCCGTGAACAAACAGCAATTATTGGAAGAGTACGAGCGATTTTTGGATTTGAAATAAAAATCAGAATATTATATTGAAAATTAATATTATTTTTTAATATTATATTTAAAATATGTTAAAAAATATCGTTAAACAGAATAAAATACTTTAACATTATTTTATTTCCAAATAATTATATCTAATTGCAACTTATTTTGTACCTTTGAGTCCTTAATCATTATGTTTGTTATTACAAATAATTTTAAATCAAAATCATAAAAATTTATGAAAAATTTTACTACAAAAATTTTCCTTTTACTCGCTTTTGTCGCTTTCGTAAGCGGTCAAGCGACAGCGCAAACAGTAATCTGGGGCTACGCCACAGACAGTTTGAATAGTTCATTCAAAGGCGGCTTGAACGCTTGGACAACCGTGGGAGTTAGCTCCTCAAGTCCTGCCAAAGCACCGCTCGCAAAGTGGGCTTGGACTGCTACAGGCAGACTATCCAACGGGGCTTATTGGGGTACTCGTATTGCCATCGCATCGCCGACCATCGCCAATGGCGCGGCGGGTTTCAACTCTGACTTTTTGGACAACGGCGGAGTAGTAAATGCTTTCGGACTTGGTGTTTGTCCGGGTCCGCAGCGCGGCGAGCTTATTTCGCCTGTCATTAATTGTTCTGGATACTCGACAGTGGAGGTCAAATTCAATCAATACTTCAGACAGTTCCAGACGAAATGCTACGTTTCTGCCAGCAATGATGGCGGTACTACATGGACGGACTTTGCCGTAAATACTGAAATTGCCGCTAATGCAGAAAGTCCTACGAACTCCGTAAAATTTGTTGATATTACAAGTGTAGCTGCCAACCAAGCAAACGTGAAAATTCGTTTCGCCTTTGATGGTAATTACTATTTTTGGTTGGTAGATGACGTAGAGTTGCGGGAGAAGCCAAAAAATAACTTGGCGGTCGGCGCAGTGAATTTCTGCCCAGCAAGTTATGCTACGCCTGTGCATCAAATCAACACTGATACGTTTTTCTTTATCGCAGACATACAAAATAATGGCTCTGCAGCACAATCCAACGTGCAGCTGAAATCGGAAGTTTTCAGAAGACTAACAAGCGGCGCAAATGGTGCGTTGATTTATCGCGATAGCCAAAATATTGGTAACATGGCGGTAGGCTTGAAATCTTCTGCGGGTAGCTTTTTGGAGTTCAATCCAAATGACCCAGTAGCCGAGCAAAATTTTGATACTACGTATTTTATGACTAAAAATTTTGTTCCCGGAACCCTTCTTACTGTCGGTGATTATAACTTGGTGTACAGCGTCCGCAGTTTGGACTCTCTTGATGTGCGCCCTGCCGACAACTCAAAAACATTGCGTTTCAATGTCAGCGGCAATCTTTGGAGCAAGGAATCTGCGCCGAATACAGGCTTGCGTCCGGGCTCGGGCGGCGACTATTCCATCGGAGCCTTATACAGCACAAGCCCTAACTGGTTCAATGGCAGCATGTATGTAGCAAAAAGCGTCGTTATAGATGCTTCCAAAAATGGCGGTATAGCAGGTGCATCTACTACCGTTTATGCAGCAAAAGTATTGGATAATGTATTGCCGAATTTTAGTAATTTCACTACAGGCGACCCAATATTGAGCAATGCGGATTTAGAGCCAGTAGGCTTCAATCAGTACACATTCGTGGGTGACGCAGCAGACTCCACCAGCGAAACGCCGACGATTCCTTTGTTGGATTACAACACTACCAATCCAGATGTCAAGTTAGAGCCGGGCAAACGCTATCTATTTATGGCTTCTTACTCGGGTGTAGATGCGACTATTTTTCACGGCTTCAACAATACCGTCAAAAATTATAATATTTCAACTGTTCTCTTCACTACAGGCTGGTTCTTTGGCGGCTTTGGACCAGAAGACCAAGCTGTAATGCGTGTGAATACTATGTTGATAAGTTCTAATGATGACGTTGCACTTCCAGAAAGCGTCCTCAAAGTATTCCCTTCGCCCGCCAATCAATCGGTCAATTTTGACCTTAATTTTGAGAAAGCAACCAATATTAGTGTTGCAGTGGTAGATTTGACGGGTAAAGTTTTGACGATGGAAGACATCAACGGCGTAACAACTCGCACGCTCAACTATGATGTGACGGGCTATCCAAGCGGTATTTACTTGATTCGCGTAGAGTGTAAAGACGGTACGAAAACAAAACGTTTCGTGGTGCAGCATTAGGAATGTATCTAAAATAAACTTCTTATTTTTTCTGTTAAATTACAACCAATCACTGCGTTATTTTTTCGTTACAACGCCCTGCGTTGCGCCTCAAAAATGCCTTGTTATTGATTGAATTGATTGGAAAAAATTAAGTACCTTATTTTTTCTTCATTCCATAATCGCTATAAATTTGATTGTTAAAAAAAAATTATTAAAGTCGTCAAGGTTCATTCCTTGACGACTTTTTTTTGTAAAAATTCACTTCATTAACAGCTTCTTTGAATAAAAAATCGTTTATTTGTAGTAACAAAAATTATATCATAAAACTATCAAAGCATGAAAAAGAAACTACTGTTCGTCCTTATTTTTTATTTGAATGTCGATTTTGCACTGTCACAAGTATTCTGGCAAACAGATTTTTTTGCCGCTGGATTTCCAGTGGGTTGGACGACCGCCGACAGCTCCGCCAATGGCGTGAAAGTGCAGTGGAAACGCTGCGCAAACCCTACGATCGGTCGCCCCAATGGACCCAAAATATGGAATGATTTCAATGGTCAAACTTTCTTTCAGGCTTCGACGGCTGCCAACGGATTTATGTTCGTGGATTCCGATTTATACAACATTAACAACCCGCATACCAGCCGCCTGACGACTCCAACTATTGATTGCAGCAACCACTCCTCTGTCTGGTTGCAGTTCCAAACGCATATCGGAGTTTATAATTTTAATGCCTACCAAAACGCGATCGTCAGAGTGTCAAAAGACGGAGTGACGTGGGAAAATTTTAAGATTTTTCCGCAACTCGCAGAAGACAATCCAGCGTTGGAAGGGCGATGGTCACTCAATGTGGAGAATATTAATATAGATATTTCTTCCGTCGCTGCCAACCAGCCCAATGTGAAAATCCAGTGGCAATGGCACGGGCTTTCCGAGTATTTTTGGGACATTGACGACGTGAAGTTGAGCGCGAGCGACCCCAGAAATGACTTTGATTTTCGAGTAAACCGCAATTTTTTTGCCATTCCGCCCAATCTTCAAACTCCAAAAGACCAAGCGGAAAACATACTTTTTTTAGCCGATATTGAGAACGTTGGAAAAATGTCACAAACTAACGTAAATTTAAATATTTCTATTCAAAATGTCGCGACCAATTCTATTGTTTTCACAAATGATACGAATTTTGGGACGCTTGCTGCGGATACGTTGGTGCAAAATATTCCGATTGCAGGAAACGGATTTTTTCCTGTTGGCAGCAACGAAATTACGCCTTTTCGAGGCAACTATTCTGTAGAGTCTGACCAAACAGACGCTTCGCCAAGCGACAACAATCGGGAGTTTCTTTTTGTGCTTACAGATTCGATTTTTGCTAAAGAATCAGGGGTAAATACGTCTATCGTGCCGCCTTTTGACGCAGGAGAAAGTCACTCATGGGGCTATGGAAATTACTACTATGTCAAGAAAGGAAATTTGAAAAAAGCGACTTCTGTGACATTTTATATCGAAAATCCCAGCGACTTATTTGATAAGTCTGTCAGAATTATTCTCTACGAATGGAAGAATCCAAGTAACGATTCAGTGGTGCGAGTGGGCGAGCGCACTTTGGTTGGCTACGAAGATTATAGAATATTAGATATGGATAAAAAGCTGATAACCATACCTTTATACAATCTCGATGACCAAACTTATGGGATTCCGTTGCGAGATTCGATGGGTTATATTGCGATGTTGGAGTACGAGGACACGGGCGACTTCGTGGATATGGCGGTAGGAATTAGCACCAAACTGAACTATGGAGCGAGTATTTACAGGTCAAAATTGGCGGGAAAAACTTATTTTTCGAGTGTTTTTTTTAAGGGAAATTCCTCTAATAGTGATTTTGAAACAACTCCTTTCGCACCTTTTATCGTCCCACTTATCCGTTTGAATGTCAATGACGCTATGACGCTCGCTCGCGATGTAAATAAGGTTGAAAACTATCGGCTTTTCCCCAATCCAGCCAGCGATAAAATACAAATATTCATGAAAAATAATTCTAAAAATGTGACATGGATTGTTAGTGATATTTTAGGAAAAAAAATAAATATTTCTCTAATAAATGACGAAAATATATCCGAAATAACTACTTTTGACAGTTCAAAACTGCCCAATGGATTCTATTTTATGACGGATTCCGAAAAAAATATTACCTTACCTTTCCAAATAATTCGTTAGTCTTTTAACACGTTCATTATCAATTAATTATGAAAAAAATCTGTTACAAATTTTTTGCCTTTTTACTTTTTTTGCTTTCATTTTATTCGGTCGAATCACAAAATGACACCTTATTAGTTGAAAATTTTCAGGCAGACCCAACAGAAAATATGCTCGAAATACCGAATGGCAACGATACGCTTTGGATAAATTACGACGAAGACGGCATCGCCGCAGCCAACGGTTTGTCTCAAAAATGGTTTTTTGCGCCAGCTTTTCCGGGCGGACGAGATTCGACGACCGCCACAGGCAGCCCAAACTATGTTCTACGCTCTTGTTCGTGGCTCAATGGAGATGTAGATGGCAATCGCAACTGGTTGATTTTGAAGCCGTTGCGTATTTTGACAGACAAAGCTACGCTGCATTTCAAGTCTGCACCGTCGCAAGCACCGCTTTATTTGGACGGATTTTCGGTATTGATTTCCGAAACTACCAACGCAACTTACGACGGCGTTTTTGTAGATACAGTATTCCACGCCGCGCAGATGACTGACTATTTTGGTGATGAAACTTCATTAGATTTAGCTGATTTTGAGTTCTCGGAGGGCTATATTCATGCGGATAGTTTGCGGGACACACTTTATGCTTTTATCAAGCAAGATTCTTTAAATAATCCAGCTTTTGTGACACAAATGCAGCCGCACAGCATCAGCCTCGCAGCTTACGCAGGAAAAACGATTTATATTGCTTTTTTACACGACTCGGACGACGACAATTTGCTTGAGTTGGACGATATTTTGGTGTTGGGAAATAAAAATCCTACCGCTATCAGTGACATTTCCAAAAATGTGCGGTTTGTGACATATCCTAATCCATTTGTTTCTCAACTAAACGTCATGTATCGGATCGAACAGTCGGCAGAAGTTGGGTTAGAGGTGCACAATTTGGAGGGAAAATTGATCGGAAAAATAGCTTCGCATCGGGTAGATTATGGCGAACACCAACACCAGCTTTCACTTCCTAATATTCCTTCGGGGACTTACCAATTAATCTTAAATATTGACAGCCAAGTGATTACGAAAAATATAGTCAAACAATAATCTACTCGAATAATCTATTTCGTCGGTAATTTTTCGAGTTGGGCGAGCAGCCAAAATTTTTCTGCCAAGTTTTTGGTTGTTATGATTTGCTCCCGCAATTCATTTCTTTCTTCTGCTGTGTGTATCAGATTTTGTGACAGTTTTTGGGTTATTTTCAACAAATGAATGTAGCTTTCTTTGTGATAACCGATGTCTTTTTGGCGGTAGATAAAATTTTTCATCGCCTCTAAATGAGAGTCCAACAAATCAAATTCTTGGAGTTCGTAAAAAATCTTTAGCAGCGTAGATTTTGCTGCCAAGTTAAGTAACAAGTCTTTGTATTCTGCTTTTTGTAGCAACTGCAAGGCTTCCGAATAGTTTTTTTGTTCGTATTTCAGCATCGCCGTGCTAAAACTCACCATACTTTCTTTGTGGTTGCTCTCCAAAAGTGACTGCGAAGTTTGGATAAAGTGGCTGACCCAGTCAAACTCACCCGTTTTTAGTCCCAACGCGACTACGTTGCGAAAGGTAAATCTCGACAAGATGCCGTTCATTTGTAGCACGTTTTGTGACATAGCTCCACGATACAATTCAAAGCCCGCTTTGGCAAAATCTTCGTTTCCTGCGTTGAGTCGCTTGATGCAATAATTGATAGCCAAAAGGTAGATGGCGCGGACTTCTCGCTCTGGAAACTCGGAGCTGTGTAAAAAAATTAGTTCTTTGAGTTTTTTGAAATAGCCTTCCTCTTCGGACTTGGTGAGGCAAAAATAAGTGTTGTAATAGATGGCGATGGCAGGAATTTCTAAATATTTTGACTCGTGCAAAGTCGGTAAAATCATTTCCAATAAGCCAAAATTATAATCTGCCTTAAAAACGCTCTGGTGTGACAGCATAAAACACGTTTCTCGAAGTTTTACGGCTAAAAAAGAAATATCAATCGTGTCTGAAAGTTTTTGCAAAGGCAATTTTTCGGTGCGTTTTTCGGTCGAATAAAATTCATATTCTTCGGATTGCAATTCGTATTGCGTATGAAAATAATCTGCATTGCGGAGCGGTTGCTGCTCCAAGATTCGGGCGGTATTTTTTGCCGCCACATCAAACTGTTTGCCCAAATGTCGCTTCCGATAAGCTGCCGCCACTTGCAGCGCAACGGTTGATTTTTGCTGTGACCACTCTCCAAAAGCCAAAAATTGTTCCATCAGTTTGAGCAGCCAACTCATCACGAAAAGCATCGCTTCGGAGTCGTATTGCGCTTCGTGTGGAAAAAGAAAATCAAAGGTTTTTTCTTTGCTTGGCGGCGTTTTACAATCACACAAAAATGTAAAAAGCTGTGTCACATCTTTTCGTTTATTGAAAAAAGGCGACTGCAAAAACTCCGTCATCTGTCGCTTTTCAGATGCAGAAAATGTGACAAAAAGTTGCCAAAGTTTGCTTTTTTCTATACTTTCAAAAAATAAATAAAAAATATTTCGAGCGTAAAAGTAGAATATTTTTAGAAAAAATTAAAATTATTCAACAAAAATAAGCATTTTGAAATAAAAATAAGAAAAATATTTTTAGAAATACCTTTTTTTGTCATTGCAAGCCTCCATTTATTACTCAATCTTTGCATCAACAAATAAAGTTATCTCATTTTACATCTTCAATTCCTTAACTTATGAAGTACAAAAATTTATTCTCTATCACAAATCGCAACGGCTGGAAGCTGCTTCTTGGCTCGCTGCTTTTCGTATTCCTCGTCGCCGCTCCCGCCAAAGGGCAAGGCTGGATAAGGTACACCGACAAATTTCCCTGCTATAATGCCGTAAAAGCAACGCCCGACGGCGGCGTGTTAGGTGCGGCAGTTTTATTTGACTCTATGCGTCTTACAAAATATGATGCTCAAGGAAACAAACAATTTCAAAAAACTATATTACCGCAACAAGGCTTTGGCAATGGCTCAATTTATAGAAATGTAAAGATTATTAACGCCCAACAAGGAAAATTTGGAATACTCGTATCGAATGCCGATGTGAATGCATCTGGAATAATTGCTCCATCTGTTTGGTTTTTATTTGATAGTAAATGCAATTTACTTTTAGAAAAAGTATTAGATAATCCTATATTTTCTTGCGGCACAAGTGCAGTAGAAACGCCCGACGGAAATTTTATTTTCTTCGGAAAAACTTTGATTAAGGTAGATACTGCGGGAAATCAACTGTGGTCGAAGCCTAATTTAGATAGTTTTATGGGACGCTCTTTGGCATCAAATTCTTCAGGTGCTTTGCTCGGTATTTCTCGTCCCCAAACTGTATTTGGAGCTACTTATGAATCTTATTTAACTCGTTTCTCTGCCGATACAGGGGATAGCATTTGGACACGGTATTCAAACTGCGAACAAATAGTTAGTAACATCATTGCGACCGATGATAATAATTTTATTTATGCTTATATAAAGTGTACGGGGACATCATCGTCTATTTCTCGTTTCAAAAAAATTGATGCGGACGGTAACACAATTTGGGATAAAGCATCAAATTATGTGACAAATAATTCGATTCATATATATGATAACAACGGATTAGTAGCAGAAGAAAACGGCGGGGCAGCTTTTTTTACTTATAATGAGATTGATTATAAAACCTACATTACTAAAATTAATGGCGATGGGAGTTTAATTTTTAACAGTTTACTATCTAACTCTTCTTCGTTTGTTACTCTGATATACGCCGCGGATTCTGCTCCCAATGGTGGATATTACATTGGTGGAGAGGGAAATACTTCGTTTGTCGCCAAAACAGACAGCTATAGTAATATTTATAATTCTGTGTTGTATGGTAAAGTATTCAAAGATGAAAATTTCGATTGCGCACTGCAAGCAGGGGAGAAGGGTCTTGAAAATCGTATTTTTAGAATTGACAAGCCAGCCGACGGAACGTATTATTTCTTCAATGGGGATAAAGATGGTAACTATAAAGTCAATTTAGACACAGGCAGCTATGTGATGAAGAAAGTAAACTCCCAAAATATGCCGCTTTGGACATCTTGCCAGCCAGCGTATGTTTTTCAGCTTTCTAACAACGGCGATAGTATAAAATTAGATTTACCGCAAAAAACTACAGCGAATTGCCCTCTTTTGAGTGTAGATATTTCAACTTCTGTTTTGAGGCGCTGTTTTAGTAATAATTATTACAATATTTTGTATTGCAATTACGGTACGGCGACGGCTGAAAACGCATATATTGACATAAAATTAGATACCTTTTTGATATTTGAGTCCGCGTCTATCCCTTTGGCGAGCCAAACTGGAAACACACTTCGCTTTCAGTTGGGCAATATTTCTGCCGATACTTGCGGGTCTTTTTATGTCCAAGCGAAAGTAAGTTGCGATGCAGTACTTGGACAAACGCACTGCACGGAAGCGCGTATTTATCCAGATACCAACTGCGTGGTCGTGCCAAATTGGTCGGGAGCGAACATCGTTATTACGGGAGTTTGTGTGGGCGATTCGGTTCGGTTCAAGATTCAAAACACAGGGACTGGCAATATGCCAAACTCTCAACCCTACTATGTCATCGAGGATGATGTGATTTTTATGACCCAAAATTTTCAGCTCAACGCAGGGCAAAGCACGACTGTCAGCTTTCCTGCCAACGGAAAAATGCGCCGCGTACAGACGGCAGCCATTCCCAATCACCCGTACCAGACTGCGCCTGCCGCTTGGGTGGAGGCTTGCGGAAATGCTGCGGCAAGTTTCGGTTTTGTGACCCAATACCCAACCAACAGCAACCCGCCGAGCAAGTCGGTAAGTTGTATTCAAAACGGCGGCTCTTTTGACCCTAATGACAAACAAGGTTTTCCGACAGGCTACGGAAGCAATAAATACATCGGTCTTGGACAAGATTTAGAGTATATGATTCGGTTTCAGAACACAGGGACAGATACGGCATTTACGGTCGTCATCAGAGATACGCTGCCTGCGTTTTTAACGCCTGCTACCTTGCAGGCGGGAGCGAGCAGCCACAGTTACGAATTGGAAGTGTATGACAAAAATATTGTAAAATTTACATTTTCCAATATTTTATTGGTAGATAGCACGCGAAACGAACCTGCATCGCACGGTTTTGTCAAGTTCAAAGTGCAGCAGTCGGCGGCGGCGGCGTTGGGTTCTGTGATTCAGAACAAAGCAGCGATTTATTTCGACTACAACGCGCCCGTCATCACGAATTTGACGACGCACAAAATCGGAAAAGATTATGTGATAGTAAAAAATATCGAATTGGCATCGCCGAATATGCAACTCAAAGCATACCCCAATCCGTTCAGCGAGAAGACTACATTGGAGCTAACGGGAGTGTCCGCAGGTCAAAAACTGATATTTTCACTCTACGATGTGACAGGTAAGATCCTAAAAAAGTTGAATTTTGTCGGAAATAATTTAGAAATCAATGCGAGCGATTTGCCGCAGGGCAACTATTATTTTCAGATACACACAGACGACGCGCCTTCGCGTTGGATAGGAAGCGGTAAACTTACAAAATAAGTTTTCCTTCTAAAAAAGACGTGTTTTATTGGTTGTCCCAAAAAGAAAGCCCGCCAGAGTCACAATATTGTGACTTTGGCGGGCTTCTTTTTTTTTTGCTAAAAAACTAATTTTTAAGCGTGAAACTTCGTTTCCAACGTTATCGGCACGGAACTCAACGCCTTTGAGATAGGGCAGCCCGCTTTTGCGCCTTCCGCCAAAGCGTGGAATTTTGCTTCGGTCATGCCAGTTACTTTTCCGTCTAAATGAAGTGCGATGCCCGTAATACCGAATCCGCCCTCCACTGCGTCCAACACGACGGCAGCCTTTACGTTCAGTTCGTCAGCCGTGAATCCAGCCTCCACAATCGCGAAGCTCAATGCCATCGCGAAGCAGCCTGCGTGAGCGGCGGCGATGAGTTCTTCTGGATTGGTGCCTAATTTTCCGTCCTCGTTCTGAAAGCGAGTTTTGAAGCTGTAAGGCGTGTTGTCAAAAAATTTGCTCGGTGCGTTGAGCGTTCCGTTTCCTTCCAGTCCAGTCCCGTTCCAAACGGCGGAGGCTGTTCTTTTTGTTGCCATAATTGGTATTCTTTATTTTGATGATGTGATAATTTTTATTGGGGAAATAACTTTTTTGATAATTGATTTTAGGCGTAAATTGTTCAAAGAAAAAGAGAAAAAAATGAAAATCTTTTCATTTTTTTCTCTTTGCGTAATTATTTTCCAAAAATTTATCCTTTAGAAAAATCAAAAGTATAGCCTACGCCAAGTTGAAAATTTTGGTTGTAAAATTTTATTTTGGTAAAAACATTTCCATTTTCGTCTGTAAAATCTATATCTAAAGTATTCAAAAAACTATGGTTGAAGTGTGCACTCAAACAGATATTTTTGTAGTATGCTCTCACGCCGAGCAAGCCGCCAAAATCCGTTTTGTTGTAAATCGGGATTACAAAATTCCCCCATTTACCGTCTTTGATATAGTTTTCAGCATTCAAAAATCCGACATTGAAGCCGCCAAAAACGCTTAAATATTTATTGATTTTGTACTCGGCAGTCGGCAAAATATCTATGTAGGAAAGTGCGGTCGAATATTTATTACTTTTGCTGTAATTTCCTTTTACCGAATATTGTACGCCCAAACTCGCACGCCAGCGTTTTCCAAAACTGTAGGTTGGACGAATTTCAGCGAAATAAAATGGTGTAAACTTACCTTGAAACGAATTTTGGTAAAAAGCGGACGGAGCATTTATCGCTCCGTTATTGCTCACATTCAAGCCCGCACTTCCTGCGATAGAAAATTGGGCGAAGCAAGAAGCCTGCGCGAGGGCAAGGGCGAAGATAAAGACGCTTAATTTTTTCATTGATTGATTTTTTTGATGATGAAAATATTTTGTTTTAACATTTTTCTAACATTTCAAACGAAAGCCTTTTTTTCGTATTGTGTGAAAATATTTTTTTAACATTCCACAAAAAAAAACTGCGCACCAAAATCTTGGTGCGCAGTTTTTTTTGAGAAATACGTTTAGGAACGCGCTACGAACTATTTTACCAATTTTGCGCGGTGCAAAATACGATTGTCGCTGCCTCCTGTAATCTGTAAAAAATACATTCCCGACTGTAAGTCCTGCGTTGGGAGGGTAGCGGTTTCGCCGTTTATTTTTTCAGAGAGTACTTCTATCCCAAGCGCATTGAAGATTTGGATTCGAGCGAAAGGCTGATTGCTCGTAATTTGTATCTCTCCTTCAAACGGATTGGGGGAAATAGCAAACTGGCGTTTGCCGTTATTTTCCCAACAACTATTGTCGGCGAAAACGTCCGAATAAGTCACCTTTCCGTCTTTTCCGACCTGACCAATTCGGTAATAAACTTCTGACAAGTGCGGCTGATTGTCCGTAAAACTGTAGTGGCGGGTTGTAGTAGAGTTGCCGTTGCTGCTTACTGTCCCGATGCTTTGCCAATCAATATCTGGCGAGGAATTTTTCGACCCTTTTTCGACTATGTAATACTCATTTTCGGATTCGGCGGCGGTAGCCCAATGCAATTTTATGGCTTTTTCATCACAGCGAGCATCTACCGCTTGCCAATTCACGGAAAGTGGCGCGGAGCAGGCATTGAAAAGCGCCATGGCTTCTGTGATTGCTTTATATTTGGGAGCTGGAACAGCCGTCGTATTTTGGTCCATCGTTTCGAGGATTCCCCAACTACCGTACTGCGCGCTGCGCTGGCTGATGAGCGAGAAACTCATGCCGAGCAAGGGCTGGCTGCCTGATTGGAGCGTCCGCACAAATGTGAACCACTCGTTGTAAAGGTTGTACATAGCGGTATCGCGCTGGATGTCGAGCAGTGCCTGTGCGTAGGTCGGCGCATCTCCGAAAGGCGTAGGCGTGACGTGCTGCCCGCCTTCATAAAAAATCATCGGGATATTTAGTGCATCTGCTATCTGCGTTTTTTGAGAGGTCAGCCAAACTTTTTCGTCGGTTTCGCGCGTTTGGCGCACCCAATAAGCTACATTTGCTACCGTTGCGTTTGCGCCAAGAATATCAAGTGCTGCGTCGCCGTCGCTGCCCAATCCGAAATAAAAAGCAGGCGAAAAAGCATCAAAAGAGCCGGGAACCATATTGAACACAACACGGTTGCTCACGTCCTGCCAAGCTGCTTGCACACCCACGACTCTTACAATCCGACTCAGCTGCCCTGCAAAAACGGTCGTCCATTGGTTCATACAATTTTGGATATAAGTGACGGTACATTCGGGCCATGAAAGTCCCGTCGCGATGCCGCCATATTTGTTGGTCCACTGGGCTTGTCCGAACATCCAATTCCAGATTTCGTTGCTGTACTCCACATATAATTTGCGAGATGGTGACAGGGTATTTTTGAAAAGCAACGCCATATTTTGGATATAATTGTTGCTTGCGCGGTGCGGAACACAGATCCAACCATCGAGATTGTAGTCATTCATCAATTTTATCATCATTTCGTAGGGAATTCCTTTTTCATTGGTCCAAGTGTAGTTATCCATTTTCTGGCGGTCTGCCCAGTCGAAAAGCGTCGGTGAATCCCAGTTATATTGGTCGGACTGCCCCCAGTTGTTGGTCTGCGCCCAATCCATGAATCGTACACTTTTGAAAGTTTGCACCCGACTGAGCCAGAGCGGATTGAAGGGCTGCGTGGTGTAAGTAGCTACGTGTCCGGGCATAATGATGCGGATATTTCGGATAGGATTGGCGAGCGCGGAGGAAAGAACGGTCATTTCGAGATAATTTCCAACTAAATTGCCCAATAAGTCAAATGTTATTTGGTTAGGATTGACTTGCGTAACATTTTGTGCTGCGCCATTGAATGATAACTGCCCCGCGCCATCAAAAAAAACGGTGTAAGTACCCACTTTCCAGCCATCTAAAACTGCCCAAATAGTAGCGGTTGTTTGAGGAAACGCCTGCCCAGCTACTATTTGAGGTGCTTGAGTAGGGTAGCCGTCTGGACGGTAAGCCAAGGAAGACGCAACCTGTGTATCGAAGGGACTGCCGTTGGGGTTTCCGACATCTTTGGTGTACCAAGTTCGTGCGCCGTGCATCATGTCCACGAACGGAAGTTCTGTACCGTAGTCGCTCAAGCCGCCCAAATTGGTACCGAATTTGAGTTTGCAACTTTCGGGAAGTGGAGCTTGGGAGAATGCTGTGTTTTGGAGTAAAATTAATACAAAAAATGTTAAAATTTTGTTAATTTTCATCGTTTTTAATTTTAAAGTGTACGTGAATGAATGTGATGGGTTAGGTCTTTAACGCAAGTTGCAGAAAATTATTACAATTTGCAAATAAGGAGGATAGAAAGTTGAGCGGTTTTTGGCGCACGACTTTTTTTTGGTTGGGGATTATTTTTGTCGGAAGGTTGTTGCTATTTTTTTGAAAGCCTCCAAATATTTTGGAAAGTCCTCTTTGGTCTGCCCAATAATGATAAAATAGTCGCCTATTTTGTTGAAAAACATTACTTGGTAAATCATTTCTGGTTTGCCGTCTACTGATTTTCCTTCTACTACAATTTCACAACCCTCTAATTCGTCAATCACTATTTTGTTGTTGGACTTGATGGTGCAATATTCTTTTTTTTGGAATCTTTTAACTAATAGTTCTATATATCTTTTTTGAAATTCCAAAGGCACATTAGCCAGAGAATGTCCGACTCTTAACGTGGGCTTTTCTGTTGGTATTTTTCCATCAATAGAGTAAAACAGACTGCCTGACATAAATTTTACCAATTTAAATTCACTATCTTTTGTGTCAAAGGTAAAAGTTGCTGCTCCGAGCGGATTCTCATCTTGAAGTTCGTTGTAAACCGTAGAAAGCATAGCGGTTTTAATTTCAGCTGCTTTATTTTTATTGGCTTCTTGGTATATTCCATTCACCGAAATCGTCGCTCTTTTATCTTCAAAAACCAATATTTGCTGTAAACAAACTGTAGTGTCTATAGTCATTCGTAAGGTAAGTAGTACCGCTTTAGATTTATTGAAATCAACAATTTCCTTGCCTTGCAAAATTATTCCTTTTGGTTTTAGAGCCCCGGTAGTGAACCCGTCAATAATACTTTGAGCCGAAGTTGAACTTTCGCTTACCGTTATTGATGAACCAGTTTCTTTATTCAGAAAACCGAAATAATTGGTCGCTGCCACGAATCCTTTTGGTGGAATCATAGTGTATTTTGAACCTAATATTTTGGTGGGTTACTCCGTTTGCCCGAATAAAAGATTGCTTGCGGTCAGTAGAACGATTAAAATTTTGCCTTTCATATATAATAGAATTTTTTCAAGCGGCAAAAATAAGCACGCTGCGCAAAAATACAAAAGATTATTTATATCCTAACTATCGAATAATATTTCGGGCGGCTTGTAGATTAAGACATTGTTACCAAATTTTGAACAAAATATTAAAATTAAATATTATATTTGCTTTTATTTCATCAATTACTTTTTTTCTTTCTTTCTTTGCAAAAAAACTAAAATATGGAAATAACTGAACCAATATTATCCGTAGGCGACTTGATGTACTTGCGCAAGCCGGCTGGAAGCATCTACAAAATCACGTCAATCCATGAATACTGGATACTCAACGGCAGCGAAACTCTGACCACAAGACCGGCGGACACGACGGGTTACACTTTTTCGAGAATCTACCATTATGTACTGTACTCCAACGTGTCTGGCAAAATAATAAAGGCTTCTGAATCATCTTACTGCAAAGAAAGTTTGGTAGTTCCTTTTAGTAAAATGGCTCTGGTCGAAAAACTGAACGAAAAACTGAAAAAAGCAACTGACAAAGAAGTTGAAAAAATAAAGGAACAAATAAAATTAATCCATAAAAATTTGTGAAAGTTAGTAAAAAGTCAGTCACTTTTCTACTTCAAAATAAATTTTATTCAAACGCTCTACTGCTACAACTTAACAAAATAAGATGTGTTATAGATGAGTTATTTTGCGGCGATAGTTGGCTTTTGTATTGTTATTTCCTTTCAAAATGCGAACTTTGCAAATCTAATTTTTACACGTTGTTTTTCATTTTATAAAATAAAAAAATCTGTTTGATGCCAAACCAAATTACTAAAGACCAACTTTTTGATAGTTTTTCGTCCGTTGATTCGAGAGAAGCTCCGTTTATAGACCAACAAGAATACTTGATAAATGGCGAGTTCAGAGCTTGGACAAGCCCGTCCAACGAAATTTATGCTGCGGTTTATAAGCCAACAGCCGATGCAACATTGGAACGAATTATGATTGGGCGAATCCCCAAAACTGGCTTACCAGAAGCAATGGAATGTTTGGAAAGTTCCCAAAAAGCCTATGGCAACGGCTTCGGAGAGTGGCCCATGATGTCAGTCGAAAAACGAATTTTTCACGTCGAAAAATTTGTCGGCGAAATGCTCAAATTGCGCTCCGAAGTAGTCAATTTGTTGATGTGGGAAATTGGAAAATCACAGAAAGACTCCGAAAAAGAATTTGACAGAACCGTCAAATATATTTACGACACCATAGAGTCGCTCAAAAAATTGGAGCGAAAATCAGCTACTTTCACCATCGAAGAAGGCGTTATTGGACAGGTGCGCCGCTCGCCGTTGGGCGTTACGCTGTGCATTGGACCTTATAATTATCCGTTGAACGAAACCTATACGCTGCTCATTCCAGCCTTGATTATGGGCAACGTAATATTATTCAAACCGCCTAAACACGGCTGTTTGCTGCATTATTCTCTCTCAAAAGCCATCGAAAAAAGTTTTCCGAAGGGCGTAGTAAATTATTTGTACGGCAAAGGAAACGAGATTATTGAGCCGCTGATGAACACTGGCAAAATCGACGTTCTGACGCTCATCGCTTCGAGCAAAATAGCCTCTAACATCAAAAAAGCACACCCAAAAGTGAACCGTCTGCGCGCTATTTTGGGATTAGATGCCAAAAATCCAGCTATTATTTTAGAAAATGCCAACTTGGACAATGCGGTCGATGAATGTATTTTGGGAAGCCTTTCCTTCAATGGAC
Source organism: Saprospiraceae bacterium (assembly GCA_043778415.1). Taxonomy (GTDB): domain Bacteria; phylum Bacteroidota; class Bacteroidia; order Chitinophagales; family Saprospiraceae; genus JAYUHK01. The sequence continues at coordinate 3,134 of JAYWGG010000064.1, read as the reverse complement.
AACGCTGCACCGCACTAAAAATCCTGTTCGTCCACGAGAATATCAAAGACGCTTTTTTGAAAAAATTTTGTGAGAAAGTCGATGCGCTCAAATTTGGTATGCCTTGGGACGACAAGGTGCAAATCACGCCCTTGCCCGAAGAAGACAGGTTCAAATACTTGAATGATTGTATCGCCGACGCAGCCGCCCAAGGCGGAAATATTATGAACCAAAACGGCGGTGTACAGAACGGAACACTCTTTTTTCCAGCTGTCGTTTATCCCGTCAAAGAGGGTATGAAATTGTACCGTGAGGAGCAGTTCGGACCCATCGTTCCAGTAGTTTCTTTTTCCAAACTGCAAGAGCCATTAGACTATATGGTAGCTTCCAATCACGGGCAGCAAGTGAGCATTTTTGGGACAGATACGGTCGAAATATCGCATCTGATTGACGGCTTAGTGAACCAAGTTTCGAGGGTAAATTTGAATGTCCAGTGCCAGCGCGGTCCCGACACTTTTCCGTTCACGGGGCGCAAAGACTCGGCGGAGGGAACGCTTTCGGTCTATGACGCACTCCGTTCTTTTTCGATACGGACAGTGGTGGCGACCAAAGAAACACCTGAAAATAAAGCGATAATCAATAAAATAGTTGCCGAAGACGAATCGAGTTTTTTATCTACTAAATTCATTTTCTAATCGTGATGCCGACTGCGAATGTTTGAATAATTTAATACAAAAAGCCCTGCCGAGATTGTTTTAAAAACAACTCGGCAGGGCTTTTTGTATGTATTCGCAAGTCAAGGAATGTATCCAAAATAAACTACTTATTTGTTCTGCTCAATTACAACTAATCACTGCGTTATTTTTCGTTTGAACGCCCGGCGTTGCGCCTCAAAAATGCCTTGTTGTTGATTGAATTTATTGGAAAAAAATTAAGTACCTTTTTTTTCTTCATTCCTAATCTTTTAGGAATGGTTTGATTGCAAACTCGCTATTCTGACGCAAGGCTATAAAATACAATCCTTTTGGAAGCAAAGTAATATTCACTCGATTATCTGTTTGACTGATTTTTTGAGATAAAATCGGTTTTCCGAGTATATCTAAAATACTTATATCTGTGTCATCTTGTATCTTTATTTCTATCCAATCGCTCGCGGGATTTGGTGAGATGAAAAGGTTGGAAAGTGAATTGATTTCGTTTAGTTTCGTCACCAGAAGTTTAAAATTCCAAGTAGGACTCCAAGCACTATAGCCAGCAATATTTTTAGCACGGACGTGCCAGTGAAGTAAGTTAGTTATTTGGGGCAGCGTGTAGGTTGCTGTGTTAGTACTTACCATTTTGGTCTGTACGTTGTTAGCAAAAGTACTTGATGTGCTTACCTCAATCTGAAAACTATCTGCGTTTGCTACGCTGTTCCATTTAAAAATGGTCGGAGAGGGGACATTAATAGCTCCGTTGGCGGGCGAAACCAACGCAGGCGCAACAGGCACTATCACTATGGGAGGAGAACCAACGAAAAGGTCAAAAAACTTGATGGTCTTGTGAGTCATGTCATTTGTGAATTTGTGTTCGGTAAAGCAAGTATAAAGTTGGTCTTCTACATCGGGTATATTGGCGGTAAAAGCCGCTGGAACTCCCGCTTTCCACGCGCTGCCGTTGGTCGCATTTCTGGGGTCAATAATCAAAAAATCAGTGTTGGAAAGATAGCCGCCCGTTTTGAAATATTGATAAATTTGATTGGATTTTACGGAGTCTATAGTCGGAATCCTCCAAAATCGGGTTTTGAAAATGGGAGATGGATAATTGATGTCAAGCCGAGCGGGGATTGACCTACTCAACAAATTATTGTAAGTTTTTGTGACCGAATCAAGTTTAAAAACGCCCTGCGTTCCTAACGTGTCCCAGCGTTGGTGGACGAAAGTAGTCGGTATTTTTGTAATGTTCATCACTTGAGCTATCCCTTCATTGCAATAAATGCCCTGTGCTTTGAATGTGTCCAAAGTGCTTATTACTGACAAAATACCACCGCCTTCGCTCATACCAATCCCGAAAAGCGGCGTAGTATTGGTCATATATCCACGACCGATAAGCGTATCTAACATACTTCTTATCAAAGGAATATCAGCTCCTGTTGGATTGGGGTCCCATTTTTTTTGCATTCTGTTTTTACTTTCTGATGCAAAAATGGCGTAGCCTGCCGCTGCCGCTTGCTCACAAAAAAGTCGGGATTCTTGGTTTTTCTCTGTCCACCCATTTGCGTTGCCACCCGCTCCGTGAAAAAATAAAATCAGTCCTTTAGTCACTGGCGGAAAATAGCGATAGGTTTGCGTGCCGAGTAAAACCTCGTTTGTAGCACTCCAAGCAGTCGCAGCAGTGTAAGTAGCCGTCAATATCTGATTTACTGCGGGCATCACAAACGTGGTGTGATAGGAGTAAGTGTCCACGAGGGCGACTGTATTTCCTATCCATTTGTTAAAAACAAAACCTGATGTTCGGGGATTTGCCAAAATATGGACTGTATCGCCTGCGTTGTAATTTTTTTTGTACACTGCGCCATTAATAGTTTGTACCGTGTAGGGTTGTGCTGTTACTATTACACTCAAAAGTGTAAAAAACAGCAAGAGTAGATTTTTTTTCATGATAATGAAAAATTTAAAATTATAAAAATTAACTTCTCTGCTTTGACAGCCATTTTAGTAAAAGGTTTAATCCTATAAATATGTTTAAGTATGTGTATCAAATGAACTATCGATTTTTTCTGCTGGTATTTCAATACTTTTAAAATTATAATATGAATTTCTTGACGGAGTGTTGGTATATTATTTTGGCACAAAAATTGTTTATTAGATTAATACGGGACAAAATGTCCTCCCACCTAAAATAAGTCAGACACAATCTACTGTTGCGATAAATCATTTTTAAAAGTTCAGTTTATGAACTTTTAGGAGTAATCTATAAAAAAAAACAAAATTTTATTTCACGCACTAACAACACACTATGAAGCGTCCGACCGTTTTGGAGCATATTCGTATGCTTATTGAGTCCAAAATTCAATTTACAGATTTTCAGACTACGCTACTTCTTGAGAAATTAACTGATGTAGAAAACAAAGAAAGCGAGGCTAAAAACGTTGAGGAATTTATTGATTTTTTAGA
>JAYWGG010000063.1:0-8368 GCA_043778415.1 Saprospiraceae bacterium | reverse complement strand
TATCAAAATTGACTCCGATTTTATTGCGCATCGTTTTTTGGATACTCGGGATTACTCCGAAAACTCCAATAGAACCCGTCAGGGTATTGGGTTCTGCTACAATAGAGTCTGCTGCGCAAGCTATGTAATAGCCGCCCGAAGCCGCCAAATCGCCCATAGAAACGACGACTGGCTTGCCTGCTTTGTGTGCCAAATCAAGCTCTCTCCAGATATTTTCGGAAGCCATACTGCTGCCGCCGCCCGAATTGACGCGCAAAACAATCGCCTTCACGCCGTCGTCGGAGCGAATATTTCGGATAATTTCGGCGTATTTTTCGCCGCCGATATTACCGCCGTCGCCTTTTCCTTCTACGATGTCGCCTTCGGCATACACGACGGCAATTTTATTTTTGAGGCTGTAGTTTTTTTCGTCCAATCTTCCTTTACTAAATGTCTGAATTGTGACAGTGTTTAATTTATCTTTTTCTTGAAGTCCGACTCTTTTTTTCAAATCCGTAAGCACTTCGTCGCGGTAGCCGAGCGCGTCTGCGAGTTTGAAAGCGACTGCATCTTCCGCTTTTCGCACTCGATATTCGTGGGCGATGGCGTGCAGTTCCTGCTCTGATATATTTCGCGACTTCGCAATATCTTGAATAAAAATATCGTACATCGCTCCCAAATATTCGTGGGTTTGCATTCGATTTTCGGGACTCATTTTCTCCAATCGGAGTGGTTCGGTAGCACTTTTAAATTTTCCTGCGTAGTAAATTTGCATCTTTACGTCCAACCTATCCAACATATCTTTTAGAAACGGAATCTGCGAAGAAAACCCTCTAAAATCAAGGTTTCCAGAAGGGTGGAGATAGATTTTGTCGGCTACGGAAGCCAAGTAATAAGCTCCTTGCGTATAGTATTTGCCAGAAGCTACGATGAATTTTCCGCTTGTTTTGAACTCCAGCAAAGCCGCCCGAACCGAAGATGCCGTCGCTCGTCCCATCATCGTGCTGCTCATATCTAACCAGATACCCTTGATGTCAGAGTTGTATTTTGCTTCGTGAATCATGCGGATTTGGTCTTGCAAACCCAATATTTTTTTGTCAAAATTAAATGGATTTCCGTTGCTCGCCGTGTTGTCGGTCAGCTCGGGGATAGCTTCTTCAAACGTCAGGCGCAGCACGCTGTTGGCTTTCAGGTCAGAAACTGTTTCTTTGTCCGAGTTGGCAGTAAATTTGGCGATGATGCCGCCGCCGATAAAAACAAAAGCCAACAAAGCCAGCAAAACTCCCAAGCAGGAAGCTGTCACAGATTTCAAAAATTGTAGCATAAAAATAAATTTAGTATTTTTCGCAATGATACGGATTTTGGGACTACAAAATTGGAGTTTTTCGATAAAACGGCTTCTTTTTTGGATATAAATCAATAAATACTTACTTTGCGGGTATGAAAATAAAATTACGGGGCAGAAATACAGCCCAATTATTTCAAAATCTTCCAGAGGGAAATGCTTTAAGCGGTTTGGTTCTGATTTTTTGTACGATTTTTTCGCTTTTGTTGTCCAATTCGGGCTATCAAGAAATTTATCACAAATTGTGGCAAATTCATTTTTTTTCTTTCAGCTTGCTTGACTTCATCAATGACGGTTTGATGACTTTTTTTTTCTTTGTAGTCGGTTTGGAAATAAAAAAAGAATTATTAATCGGAGAATTAACGAACCCCAAAAAAGCTCTTTTGCCTTTTTTTTGTGCCTTGGGAGGCATGATTGCACCAGCCGTTATTTTTATAATTTTCAATGTTGGAACAAAAAATTTGAGCGGTTGGGCAATCCCTACGGCGACCGATATTGCTTTTTCGGTCGGCATCTTGGCGATGCTCGGCAAGCGAATCCCGTTGGGCTTGACGGTCTTTTTGACCGCCTTGGCGATTATCGACGATTTGGGGGCGGTGGTGGTCATCGCGCTTTTTTATAGTCACGGACTTGAGTACGGAAATTTGCTGTCAGCCCTTGTTTTGACTGGATTTTTGTATATTTTAGTTCGATATTTTAGTTTTTACAACACGGTTTTTTTGTTTGTAATTGGATTTTTTATTTGGTATTTTTTGCATCATTCGGGCGTTCATGCCACGATTGCGGGAGTTTTATTGGCAAGTGTGGTACCTATTTCGGTCAAAGATAAAGCAATTTTAGAGCCTTTGGCACAGCGATTTCATTGGTCTGTCAATTACCTGATAGTCCCGCTTTTTGCGCTCGCCAATACTGCAATTACCTTGCACGGCAGCTTTTCGGAAACTATTTTTTCGACGATTGGTCTTGGAATTGCGCTGGGATTGTTGGTTGGCAAACCGCTCGGGATTTTGGTAGCGGCGTTTTTTTCAGTCCGATTGAAGCTGGCGGAGTTGCCTTCAAAAGTGAGTTGGAATTTACTTTTTGGTACGAGTAATTTGGCAGGCATCGGTTTTACTATGTCACTGTTTGTATCTTTTTTGGCATTTGATGATGCAGCGCGGCAGGATATTTCTAAAATATCTATCTTGCTCGGCTCGGTGCTTTCGGCAGCCTTCGGTTATATTTTTCTTAAAAAAATCACAAAAAATCGGCAGGATTCTTAAATTTTCGTGGAGATGAGATTGCCGTAAAGATTTTTTTATTTTTTTTGAAAAATAAATGTAAAAAAATTTGGCAAGTGAAAATAATAGTGTATATTTGTATTGGGAATGTGTCTAAAATAACACTACGCACTTTTTCTGCTAAATTACAACCAATTACTGCGTTATTTTTTCGTTACAACGCCCTGCGTTGCGCCTCAAAAATGCCTTGTTATTGATTGAATTTATTGAAAAAAATTGAGTACCTTATTTTTTCTTCATTCCTTTAGTTTGCAAACTAAACCAACGAATCTTTACAACGCTTTAACCCAAAACTGCTTTTTGTATTTTATTTTTTTAATTACTAAATTTTTAAATCATGCAATTAGTTATTTCAAAAACAACCTTAAATCACACCCCAAAACATATTATGAAATATAATATATGGGGGGGTGGTGGTAATTCCTCAAAACAAAATTTGGACATTTATTTTATTAGCCATGCTTAATACCGCTTTTTTTAGTGAGCGAGCGTGGGGGCAGGGTGGGAAAGGTGGGGATGATAATTTGAGTTCAATAGACCCAACTATTCAAAAACTTGTGGTGGTAAATCCAGATAAAACTTTGACCTACACTATTAAAATATGCTCTCCCACAGGACATCCATCATGGAACTTTACAATAAGCGACAATTTGCCTCAAGAACTAACAATTCTTTCGGCAGACCTTCAGTTTGTTCAAACAGGCACTATCGGTGCATTTAATTTGACACTTAATTTAAGTGGCTCTCAATTTATTGTGCCGCCTGCCCAGTGCTTTAGTTATTCTTACACCTGTTCGGTAGATTCAAGTTCTGTTTTCTTCTGCCCGATTCGGAACTGCGTTTCAATGGATATAAGGGAAAAAGGTGCTATCGTTGGGCATATTGAAAGTTGTGCTAAAATTAATAGTCCATTTCCGACTAATTCAGTTGTCGTAGGTGCTGATCAAAATTCTGTTACAAAATTAAGCTCTTTGATTCCTCCGTTAAGCAATATCCTCCCTGCGAGTTCGTATTCGGGCAGAATATCTGTCAATGGAATTTTGATAATAGATAAAGATTATGAGCTTAACTCAGCTGATATATTGATGAACGCAGGGGCTGGCATTGATATTGAACCAGAAAATACTTTTAAAACGTACAACAGTCATTTTTTTGGCTGCGATACAATGTGGCGTAGTATTAGAGTTAATAAATACTCACATTTAGAAGCGATGTGGACGTGGATAGAAGATGCAAATCGAGCTATAGAGGTAATCACAGACCCTGTTAACGTAGAAACATCAGACACACTTTTTGTTGAACCAGACACTCGTCCCTTTTTTAATTCAATCACGTTACTACTGGTACAAAATTGTTACTTCAATTCAAATTATTCATCTCTATATGCGTATGGTTCGTTTAGTACCAATGGAAATATTATTGGAAATAGTTTTGTAAGGGGAAATTTAAAAAATGCTTATATTGGGCAACCCAATATAATAGGCTTCAAGCCTATGTGTGGAATATTTCTTTTGAAAAGCGGCACAGTGAATATTGGTAATTTTACTGGCAGTAAAAATAAGTTCAATGGATTGAGTGCTGGTATTGTCGCTCGCGAATGTAAAGTACGGATAAACAACTGTAATTTTTTGGATATACAGCCTGATATTACTTATGATTATTTGTTAAATGATGCTTTCCAGTTTGGAAACGGATGTGCTATTTTAGGGCAAGAGAAGAATCATGTATTTTTTACGCCATATTCCAGATTTGATATAGGCGGAGTAAATATTCAATCCTGCCGCCTCGGAATCAGATGTACAGGATTCGAATTGGTCGCTAAGCAAAATATAATTAATAATTGTTTACTCGGAATTGAACAGATTGCAGGTGCTTATCATGTTCCTTTTGCCATAATAGAGCAAAATAGTGTCACTAACGCTCAAGTAGGGATTGGGCTCACTAATTGCAGGAGTATTGATATTTGTAAAAACTATATCACAGCATTGGGGGTTTATTCTGCAGGCATTAGGGTTGCCAATTTCTTTTTTACTGGAAATGCCCATCAAGGCGGTAAGGGCATCTGTGACAATGACATAAAATGTTACAGCCTTTTGGGACGTGGTATTGAGTCACAAGGCGTGTCTTGTTTGAATATTCTTGACAATACAATCCAAATGTATGACCAAACTCCTTATTTTGGGCTTTCCATTACAACATCTTGGTATGATAAAGTTAGGAACAATAATATTACAGGTGTTGGTTATACAAACGCTGAATTACCCAACAACGACCCTCCGAAAAGTATTGGCATTTACAGTGGCGGAATAAATATGTCAGATTTTTTTTGCAATCACATCGAAAATATGCAGGTAGGAATGGAGTTTATAGCAGAGAATATGACCACCAATATAAGAGGCAATGAAATGAGTAAGCATTATATTGGGTTGCTATATGATAAAAGTACTGTCATCAACGAACAAAATTATCAAGGAAACAAATGGCAACCCAATACCTTTTCGTCTGGGTTCGGCGCAGTAAGTAGAGTTGAATCTGCGATATTAATCAACCAACAAAAATATAAAGTTGTTGGCAATACGCCGAATACCATTTTTTTTCCAACATTTTCTACCCCTAATATACCGACCTCTACAGCTTGGTTTTTGGGTAATACGAACAACAATAACGTTCCGTGCCCTTCTACAAATGATGACGGCTTTACAGACAACCAAGGACTTTCTGCTTTAGACGAAATGATAGCAGCCGGAACGCTCGTCCAAGCAAGTGATGAAGGTACTTCAAAACATTATGAATTAAGAAAATATTTATACAAAAAACTAACCTTACAGCCACAGTTACTGGCTACAAGCAGTCCAAACATTCAAAATTTTTATGCTTTTTGGGCTTCTAAATCGGTAGGTAAGTTTTCGGATATAGAAATTCTTGCTCAAAATCTTATCAATGCAGAAAGCTCTCAATATAAAGTGCTGAACAGTCTGCAAGAGCAGCTATCTAACAACAAAGAGTTATCTGACAGCCTCCAACTAACGCTTAACAAAACGATTGAAGATAATAAAAAGGCACTTTTGAATCAACAATTGAAAGAATTGAATACACTGTATGAAAGTATGCAAGTTCAGATGAATAATTTAGGGAACGAGTTGAAGCAAAAGGTAATTACAAATGCGGATATTCTTACCTCACTTAACGCTGCTATTCCTGCAACCGAAATATTCGAACTAAACGATAAAAATATCAACGCGGTTTACTTTCAAACTTTTATTAGAGAGATTCATTCTTTTGATGCTGCCCAAAAATCAATGTTACTTTCTATTGCTGCCCAATGCCCCAAAATTGGCGGAAATGCAGTTTATTATGCTCGCGCTGCGTGTGGGTTATTTCAAAATATTCCTTTTGAAAACTGTTGCGTAATTGAGCGGTCTGACAAAATTGAAAATATATTGCCCACAACATCTACTCCATCGCTTAAGTTTTTACCCAATCCGTCTGATGGATACGTAGAAGTGCAGCTGCCTCAATTCAGCACTCCTGTCAAATGCTTGGTAGTCAATAGCCAAGGGCAGATTGTCAATAGTCAAGACTTACAGACAAACGATAATTTTTACATCAGTACATCAACTTGGAGTAATGGCATTTATTTTATCAAAATATATTCGGCATTAGACAGCCGGGTATTGGTCGAAAAATTAATCGTCCAGCACTAAACTAAATAACTTGGGGTAGAGGTCACTTACTTCTACCCCAAGATTTTGAACGGTCTAAAACTTTTCCCAATCATGAGAATCCATCTTTTGTCTTTTTATATCTTTGTAACTCTCGCAAATGCTACCGCCCAAAACACTACAAGCCCCGACGGAAAGCGGGACTTTCAGTGGATGTTTGGCTATGAATCTTTTGTGACTCCAGCGTGGGGAGGCTCTGACCTATTCTTTCACAACAACAAAGTGGTAGCGAAAGCTAAAAATAGAAAAATGAACTTTGCTGGTACTTCTGCCTCTATTTGCGATACCGCAGGCAATTTACTATTTTACACCAATGGCATCTATGTTGCTAACAGGCAAGATAGTTTTATGCTCAACAGCGATAGCCTGAATCCGGGCAGCGTGGCAGACGGTTGGCGCAACGACGGCTACCCAATGCCTATAACTCATTTTATCCTACCCAAACCCGGCAGCGATTACTTGTACGCCCTATTTCATTTGCGAGCCACAGTCAGAGGGCTGTATGATAGACTGCATGAAACCATTGTTGATATGCGGCAAGAAAACGGTTTGGGCGCAGTGGTCCAAAAAAACAAAATTGTTATAGAGGGGGACTTCACGGGAGTAGCCGCTACACGCCACGCCAACGGGCGCGACTGGTGGATACTCCTTCCCAAACAGCATACTAACATTTATTACACGTTTTTATACGATACCGAAGGTCTTCACGGTCCTTTTTCCCAAAGTGACTCTTCTGACGTGCCGACTTTCATAGAATCTTATCAAGCACAAACTAACTTTTCGATAGACGGAAATAAATATGTTAAGTTTGACAATAACAACGGATTTTATGTTTTTGATTTTAACCGATGTACTGGTCTGTTGAGCAATGGAAAATATGTCCACCATACAGTGTATCCCGGCGCAGCAGCTATTTTTTCCCCCAACGGTCGCTTTTTATATACTACTGATGCCAACATCGTTTTTCAGTTCGATACGGAAGCAGCTGATATTGGAGCATCTCTTGACACAGTCGCCGTATGGGACGGGTTTCACTCTCCGCCCAATGGACCTCCTACAGGTTTTTTCTTATCCCAGACAGGTCCCGACAGTAAAATATACCTAAACTGCACGAGCTACAGCAACGCGATGCACACCATCAACAAACCAGACCTCAAAGGAATAGCCTGCGAAGTCTGCCAACACTGCATATTATTACCGACTTACAACGGATTTACACTTCCATACTTTCCCAATTTTCGTTTGGGCGCATTGATAGGAAGCCCATGTGATACCATCTATCGGCTGCCAGTTCCAGTCCCCAACGACGACTGGAAACTCTATCCCAATCCGTCGAGCGTCGAGCTGAATATCAAAAAACCCGACCGACTTCTTGGTGCAGTTCTGAGTTTCACACTCTACAACTCACTCGGGAAGCAAGTATTTGCAACCGAGCTGCCGCTCAATAATTCCGTCACTACCATAGAATTAGGCAAGCTGCCTGCGGCAATGTATTTTTACACCATCTCCGCCTCGCCTACCGAGTCGGGCGGTAAAGGAGCCTTGCTGAAAAGTGGTAAAGTCATCATCCAGCGATGAAAAGTTAAAAGATGCCAAAAAGAAAGTCCCAACAAGAGCGCAGCTCTTGTTGGGACTCTTTTGTTAGATGCAAGTTATATCTAAAAATAAAATTTTTAAACGGCTTTTGTCAATATTTTTGAAAAATAAATGTAAAAAAATTTGGTAAGTGAAAATAAAAGTGTAACTTTGTATTGGGAATGTGTCTAAAATAACACTACTCACTTTTTCTGTTAAATTACAACCAATCACTGCGTTATTTTTTCGTTTCAACGCCCTGCGTTGCCCCTCAAAAATGCCTTGTTATTGATTGAATTTATTGGAAAAAATTGAGTACCTTATTTTTTCTTCATTCCTTTAGTTTGCAAACTTAACCAACGAATCTTTACAACGCTTTAACCCAAAACTGCTTTTTGTATTTTATTTTTTTAATTATTAAATTTTTAAATCATGCAATTAGTTATTTCAAAAACAACCTTAAATCA
>JAYWGG010000062.1:0-8421 GCA_043778415.1 Saprospiraceae bacterium | reverse complement strand
AAACAGTCTGAAAAAATCTCTATCAAAAGGATTCAAAAAAAATCTCTAATGGACGAAGATTTTCTTATTTCTCACTTATTTTAATGCGTTTAACCTGATGTTTATTTTTTTGTTGAGCTAAAAGTTGTAATTTTGCAACTCAAAGAAAAATAAATAATTTACTACATGGAATTGGATAGAGAAACGATTTTGCTGTGCATTGGTACGCCGATTTACGCCGTTGTGATTGGGTTGGAGATACTAATGAGTCATTTGCACGACCGAAAATGGTACACATTCAAGGATACGATGTCCAATGTTTACCTGACTTTGCTCAATATGAGTTTGGATCTTGCATGTCGCTTCGTAGCGGCGATGGTACTGTTTTTTTCGTTCCAACATCGCTTTTTTACTTTTGAACACAGTTGGATTTACTGGGTTGCATTGGTATTTGGAGTGGATTTTTTTTACTATTGGCTGCACCGTGCCGACCATTATTGCCGCCTTTTTTGGGCTGTCCACGTCACGCACCACTCTTCGGAGCAGTACAATCTGACGACTGGTTTTCGCTCGTCCGTGTTTGAGCCGCTCTATCGTTTTGTGTTTTACATACCGTTGCCGTTGTTGGGTTTTGAGGCGATAGATATTTTCTTTATGCACTCTGCACTCCAGATTTACGGGATTTTGGTGCATACGCAGTCGGTCGGAAAATTAGGTTGGTTGGAGTATATTCTCGTTACGCCATCGCACCACCGCGTACACCACGCCTCCAACGTCCGATATTTGGATAAAAATATGGGCATGACACTGATCATTTGGGACAAAATATTCTGTACGTTTGCTATCGAAGACCCTGCCGAGCCAGTGGTTTACGGTCTGACGAAAAATCCCGAAGACCGAGGACCCGTCAATATCGTTCTTCACGAGTGGAAAAATATCTTGGCAGACTTGCGAAGACCCATCACGCTGCGCCAAAAATTAGGCTATTTGTTCAATCCGCCCGGCTGGAGTCACGACGGCAGCACAAAAACTTCTGCCCAGTTGCGGCAGCAGGATTGACCGTTGTAAGGCAGCAAGGCGATGATTTTTTGTAAATATTTTTACAGAATTTTTTGTGGCTGGGAAATGTGTAAATAATTGGTTAGGAATGCGACTAAAAACTAATCACTTGTAACTAATAATTGCTTATCTCTTTTGTTGATAACGTCTATTTTGGCGATGAGGGCGAGGCACAGGAAAAAGAAAGTGCCAACTTTGTCGGTTTCTACCATGTCGTTGATGAGCAAAAGCGAATCAATAATTAGCAAACAAAGCATGACTGCCATGAGTGTTCGTCGGCGGTCAGGGTCGAGCGTGCGGTGATAAATTTTTTCGCCATGCAGAAGTGCGAAAAAATTGAGCGCGATAAAGAGCAACATTCCGATATATCCTTGCTCCACCAAAGTCATAAAATAATAGCAGTGAATCCCCGAATGTTCGGGATTGTCGCTCACATAAGTCCGAAAACTCGTGACGGTATAAGACTTGTAGAAGTTATAAAAATTGCCCGGACCAAAGCCCATCAAGGGGTGTTCCTTGCTCATTTGGCTGCCTGCTACCCAACGATAGACGCGTTCCATCGTAGAAATATCCTCCATTTTGTAGGTAGCTTCGAGGAGATTATCAAATTTTTCGTGGGTAATCGTCTTATTAAAATCGGGCGCGAAATTGAGATAATTATTATTGACACCCAAAAAAATAACCAAACTCACGACACCTACCGAAAGCAGGCTCAAAGCAACTCTCATCAGCCGCCAACGGATAACAAAATAAGCTCCAATAGCCAAAACAATGGCTACATACGCCGCGCGCGTGTAGGCAAACTGAATGGCGACGAGCAGCAAAATCATCGAGCAAAGCAAAAATATCCATTTGCTCGACCATCGGGCGTACCAACCCATTGCGAGCCAAATAAAAGGTACGAAAAGTGCCAAAATAGACGCATAATTCACATGATTGCGGTAGAATGGCGAGAGGACGTGGTTGATGTCCTTGAACGTGAATCCGTATTCGGCGTGCCGAATGACGATAGTGGCGACGGTAAAAATAAGCGGCAGACAGACAAACCAAACGGCGCGGCGCACTTGTTTTTCGGAGTCCAATAAGGCAGCCGCCATGAAGTAAAACACCGTGACGTACCAAGTTTTTGCTAAAAAAAATTTGATGGACACAAGGACGTTTTGGGACGAAATAGCGGTGGTCAATATCCAGCCAAGATGCAGCAGCAGTATCAAAGAGATGGGGTGCAGCAAAAAGTCCGTCCGCGTGGTGCGGATATTTTTCAGCACATACAGCGCGTAAATACTCATCAGCAGCACCATAAACGGCTCGGCAGGCAAGTCGGTACTGAATCCGTTGGAAAAAGTAACTTCCGTGGAAAGCGGCAAACAAGCCAATAAAATGAAAAATAAATGCCGAAAATCTATCAAAATCCAATATCCGCTCAACAAAACGGCTGGAACCAACAACGGGTACACGGACTCTAAAGCAACTCCTACAAACACTGAAAGCAACAGTATCAATGCGAAAATATTGAATCGGTAGTCGGTAGTCGGCAACAACGAAAGATGATACATAAAAAATATTGAGAAGTATTTATTTTGGCGCGCTCAAGTCCTCTGGCTCTTTGGGAATTTCTAACAATGCGGGGCAGTGAATTTTTAGAGCTGCATTTATTTTAGTTTCATTTTCTTCGCCTTTTATGATGCCATATTTTGACTCGGCGCGCTCGAGGCAGCTTTGAAATTCAGCTTCGGAATTTTCTATTTGGGTCAATATTTTTTCGGCATCGGCGGAGTCCTCTAGCTGGCTGGCGACTTCAAACTTTTTATTGAGCTGCTCCAAGTTTTCGTTGCAGAGGCAGACTGCTTTTGCCAGACCTTCGTAGTCGGGTTCGCCTTTGTGAGGTTGGTTGCAAGCGTCGAAGCTAAATATCGCTGCAAGAAAAATAATATTCGTCCAATTTTTCATCGTATAATTTTTTTTTTAATTTATGGAGTAAAATTCTGTTTGAACTTTTTAATATTCAAAAACCTTTCACACCAAACTAATTATCAATAAATTTCTATTCTTCATTTCTTTTTTCATTTCTTAAAAACCAAAAATACAACGGCACGCCAGCAAGCATCAGCGTCATTCCCATCATCGCTTCGCGAGGACGTGCAAAAACGGTATTGACGAAAAGCGCGATGCAAAACAGAATGAAAATAGCAGGGACGATGGGATAACCCCAGACTTTGTAAGGGCGGTCGGCGGTCGGCATTTTACGTCGCAAGATAAAAACACCCAGCGTAGTCGCCCCGTAGTAAATAAAAACAGCGAAAATAATCATGTCCGTCAGTTGGTCAAACGTGCCTGAAAGCACGAGCGCGCAAGCCCAAACGCACTGGAATATCAGCGAATTGATAGGCACTTGGGCGGCATTGAGTTTGCCGACGCTTTTAAAAAAAAGACCTTCGGTAGCCATCGCATAGTAAGGGCGCGCGCTTGCCAAAATAGTGTTGTGAGTGCAGCCCAAAGTCGTGACCATAATCAGCACCGAGATGAACAAGCCGCCGAAACTTCCCCAAAAACTTTTCACGGCTTCTACGGCTGCGATTTGGTTGCCCGCCTTATAGATTGTCGCCAAAGTATCTACGGGGAGCAGCGAAAGATAAGTAATATTGACCAACAAATAAATTAAAATCACCAAACTCACGCCTATAAATATGCCGCGTGGAATCATTCGGTTCGCATCTTTTATCTCTCCGCCGATGAATCCCACCGAAACCCAACCTTGGTACGCCCAAAAAGCGGAAAGCATAGCGGTAAAAAGTGCGCTGACGGTAATCGGTCGGCTGTCAGTAGTCGCCCAATCAAAACTTTGGGGAAGATGTGCTTGGCTGCTCGTGAGTCCAAAAATAATGATGAGTGCCAGCCCAAAATAAACCAAATTGAGGATAATGCGGCTCAAATCAGCACCCGTTTTGACTCCTTTGGCGTTCACCCAAGTCAGAAAAATAATCAACACGATGGCGATGAGTTTGACCGTGAAGTCCGCCAATGGATAAAAAACGCCGCCGATGCTGAAGTCAGCATATTGCGCCAGCAGCGCGGGAAAGTTCAAAATACTGTTCAAAGATTGGGCAAAAACGTATGCGAGCGACGAAATCGCCGCCGTCTGAATGACACTAAAAAGCGACCATCCGTATAGAAAAGCGAAAAAACGGTTGTATATTTTTTTGTAATAAGCAAAATCACCGCCTGTTTCGGCGAGCAAACCTGCTACTTCGGCATAGCTCAACGCGCCCAAAAGGGTAATCACGCCGCCCAATATCCACGCCACCAACACCCACGCTGACGAGTGCAACTCGGCAGCCATCGGAGCTACTTTTTTGTACACGCCCGAACCCAAAATATTGCCTATGACGACCACGATGACGTAGCGAAGCCCCAAAGCACGATTGAGTTTTGATGCAGATTCCATATTTTTCGTTGATTTTTTGTAAAAGTAAGACAAAATACGAAAAATAAAAGTGCTACACCAAAAAAATGCTACAAAATAACGTCATATTTCCTGTGTTCGGAGGCTGGTAGCGACGATGTGTTCGTAAAAGGCTTCGTATTGGGGAAGGATATGGAGTAAATCGAACCGCTCGGCTTGGGCAAGGGCTTGAAGACGGAAGCGTTGGAGCATTTCATCGTCGCTCAAAATCTGCACTGCGAAAGCAGCCATTTCATCTACATCGCCGACGTTGCTCAAAAAACCCGTTTCGCCGTGAATATTGACCTCTGGGATACCGCCCACGTTGGTCGAAATCACGGGTACTTGACAAGCCATTGCCTCCAAAGCTGCGAGTCCAAAACTTTCTTTTTCGGACGGCATCAAAAACAAATCAGCAATGGAAAGCAGTTCTTCTATCGCATCTTGCTTGCCCAAAAATCGGACTTCGTCGCCTAAATGCAGCTGTCGGCAAAGGTCTTCGAGGTTGCGCCGCTCGGGTCCGTCGCCGATGAGCAAGAGTTTGGAGGGGATTTTTTCGCGTACTTTTTGGAACACTAATATAGCGTCTTCGATGCGTTTTACTTTTCGAAAGTTGGAGGTGTGGACGAGGATTCGCTCGCCGTCGGGTGCGATTGCTTTTTTGAAATGGTCTTTATTTATTTTTCTAAATCGCTGAAAATCAATAAAATTATGGATTACTTTGATTTCCTTGTTGATGTGGAAATACTCCAAAGTTTGTTTTTTCAAACTTTCAGAAACCGCCGTCACACCGTCCGATTTGTTGATAGAAAACTCTACGACTGGCGAAAAGGCTGGATTGGTGCCTACCAGCGTGATGTCCGTGCCGTGCAAAGTAGTAATGACTGGAACGTAACGACCCTGCGAAAGAAGGATTTTTTTCGCCATATAAGCAACCGCCGCGTGTGGGATTGCGTAATGAACGTGCAGCAAATCCAAGTTTTCGTAGCGCACCACATCTACGAGTTTGCTCGCCAATGCGGTGTCGTAAGGTGGATACTCAAAGAGCGGATAATCTTCGCCCGAAACTTCGTGGTAGAAAACGTTTTCGTGAAATTTTGTCAATCGCGCCGGCTGCCGATAGGTAATGAAATGCACCTGATGTCCCCGTTTGGCAAGTCCCAAACCCAATTCTGTAGCTACTACGCCACTCCCCCCAAAAGTCGGATAACACACAATGCCTATTTTCATTAACAATTTTTTTCAAAAACACTCGCAAGCGCAAAAAAGTTGTAGTTTCGGTAGGAGAAAAGTTAATCTTTTACTTATGAATGAAGAAAAAATAAAGTACTCCATTTTTCCAATCAATTCAGACAATAACAAGGCATTTTTGAGGCGCAACGCAGGGCGTTGTAACGAAAAAATAACGCAGTGATTGGTTGTAATTGAGCAGAAAAAAATAAGTAGTTTATTTTAGACGCGTTCCTTAATGGAGCTGGCAGGCTGCGCTTTCAAAAAAATTAGCCACGCCAACAATCCCAACAAGCCGCCCATAAAAAAAGCCGCTCCCGGAAAATGCACGATTGCGCCAGCAGAAGTGAAATACGAAAATAAGTAAGTAGCGGCGAGCGGTGCTACGACGGTTGAAATACTTATCAAACTGGTGAGCGCGCCTTGCAGTTCTCCTTGCGCGTCAGGCGGAACTTGTTTAGAAATCAGTCCTTGCAGCGTCGGTCCCGCAAAGCCACTCAACGAAAACGGAACCATAATGGCATACATCATCCAGCCTTGCGAAGCGAAACTAAACAGAAAAAATCCACCGAAAAAGAAAAATAGACCTACTTTAATAGACCTATTTTCGCCCAAAGCAGGCACGGCTTTTCGTATCAAAAATCCCTGTACGAAAGCAATCATCAAGCCCACAAACGCCAACGAATAGCCGACTTGTGCGGGCGACCAAGCAAATTCTTTCATCGTGAATAACGCCCAAGTGCTGGGGTGGACTTGTCCCGCCAAGTTGGTGCAGACCAAGCAGCCGACCAAACCGAAAAGAACGGGATATTTTTTGAGATTGAGCAACGAACTGACTGGATTGGCTCGTTTCCACTCGAAAGCACGGCGATTCTCGACCGCCAAAGACTCGGGAAGAATAAAAAAACCATAGATGCAATTCAATAAACTCATACAAGCGGCAGCATAAAACGGCACTCGATGACCCAACTCGCCGAGCAAACCGCCCAAAAAAGGTCCGATGATGAAACCCAAACCAAACGC
Organism: Saprospiraceae bacterium; assembly: GCA_043778415.1. Lineage (GTDB taxonomy): Bacteria > Bacteroidota > Bacteroidia > Chitinophagales > Saprospiraceae > JAYUHK01. The sequence continues at coordinate 1,688 of JAYWGG010000062.1, read as the reverse complement.
CGCGCCCACTACGCCAAAGTTTTGAGCGCGCTTTTCGGGCGTGCTGATGTCGGCAATGTAGGCACTTGCTGTCGTAAAACTTGCGCCAGCGATGCCAGCAATGAGTCGCCCAACGAAAAGCCAGCCGATAGACGGAGCCAGTGCCAAAAACAAATAATCTATCCCCAAGCCTGCCAAAGAAAGCAGAAGTACAGGGCGGCGACCGTATCTGTCGCTCAATCCGCCCACAATCGGCGAACAAATGAACTGCATGAGGGCGTAAGACGCAATGAGCCAGCCCGAATACAAAGCGGATTCGCTCAAATCGGTGTGCGTCAGCTCTTGGATAAGTTTGGGCAGCACGGGAATAATAATCCCAATCCCCATCACATCAATCAACAAAGTGATAAAAATAAAAAAAATCGGACTGTTTTCTCTCTTTTCGGACATAGTTTTTCTGTTTCGGACGTTTTTTTTTATTGGCAAAGGTAGTAAATCCGAGCCAAAAAGAACTTTCACGCCACACCGTTGCGATGATTTTTTCAAAAAAATAAAAAAAAGTTGTTTTTTCAAAAAAAAAGCGCATCTTGCCTAATCTAACAACTCCAACGCCCACCCACAGAAGCTACTCTACAAAAGTTTAAGAAAAATTTAACACAAAAACTATATCACTCAGGCAGCAGTTTGCAGTCTAAAAGCGTTATAGCATCAGATTACATAAAAAAAAGCTACTTCAAAAGAGAAGCGGCTACCAAATATCCTTATTTATATCCAAAATCTCGAACATTATGTATTTAGTAAAAACACCGAAGGTTATCCAAAACCTTTTTCCCAACTTCCTGTGGCGTATGCCCACACAAGAAAAAGTAATGTATCTTACTTTTGACGACGGACCGATTCCCGAAGTAACGCCTTGGGTCTTGGAGCAGTTGGCTCAATACGATGCCAAAGCTACCTTTTTTTGTGTCGGCGAAAACGCTATCCGCCACCCCGACGTACTCCAAAAAGTCGTCGAAGCAGGTCACACGATAGGCAATCACACCCACTCGCACCTCAACGGTTGGCTGAGTGACACAATGGAGTATTTTCACAATATACGGCAGTGCGCGCAGCTCGTGAAGTCCAAATTATTTCGTCCGCCCTACGGTCGCCTGACTCGCAGCCAAGCGCAATTCCTTCAGCGACACTACGAAATAGTGATGTGGGACGTGTTGAGCGGAGATTTCGACCCCGAAATTAGTCGCGAGCAATGTCTTCAAAATGTACTCGGCAAAGCTCGCGCTGGCTCTATCGTAGTGTTTCACGACAGCCTGAAAGCACAAGAAAAAATAAAATTCGTACTCCCGAAAGTACTTGCACACTTTGCTGATTTGGGCTACCGCTTTGAAGCGATAACCGAAAAAGTACAAGCATCTGCCGCCGCAAACAATAGTTTGCTGATGGAGCAGGTCGCTTAAAAAAGTGGTATAAAATTAAAAAAGCCCTTGAAGAAAATTTCTTCAAGGGCTTTTTTAATTTTTTTTTTGACAAAAAAAATCGCAGCATTTGAGTAACTGATTTTACGCAAGGATGTTTTTTTTCTAAAATTTCAGGCAGCATTTTATTCAATGTGAGTGTCTTTTCAGACGTGCCTTGTAGAAATTCAAGTTTTTGCAAAAATATCGTCTGGCGAAGCGAAAACTGTTTGAGTCTGGCGGAGCCGACGAGTA
>JAYWGG010000061.1:0-8516 GCA_043778415.1 Saprospiraceae bacterium | reverse complement strand
TCAATTATTCCCGTTGATATGGATAGTCCGCCCTGGCAACTGTTGTGGTGCAAGCCCCGCTTTCAAAAAAATCCGTTGTCCTTTGTCCGAGCCAATAAATGTCATCAGACCCGAACCCAAGCCGCCCGACTGCCGACTCAACATATATATTTTGCGCACAAGCGGATAAGTACCATCTATCAGATTGCCTTGCAAAGGTTGATAATATTTTTGATTGGTAGAGTCCGGGTGTGACAGTGCTAAAATCTTAATTTTTTGTGACAAAGATTTTTTTTCTGTTGCTCCCAAATCAATCACCCAACTCAAACCGATAATACCCAACGCATTTTCGTGCTGCGCAACATAATCCATGACCTCTGTATTTTTTTTCAGAGCGTAAGAATTTTTGGGCAACTCGTTTTTACCCAACATTTTTGTCATCTCTGAAACCGTCGAAGAGTTGGCATTGTCAAAAACTAAATTAATTGCTCCACTCTGGTTGTTTGATTTAATATTTTTCCAATTCTCTATTTTGCCGCTAAATATTTGTCGAAGCTGCTCGAAGCTCATTAAAGTATCTTTGTTTTTAGCATTTACTATCAGCGCAATCGCATCAGAAGCGGCTGGTACAACGAAACAGCTCGACTGCGCATCGGTCAAAAACTTCCTTTCGTCGTCCGATAAGTCACGGCTCGTAATCGCAATTTTTACCTCATCGTTCAAAAAATCCTCTATCACTTTGGACTGTGCTTTGTAGTCCGCCCGAAATTTTGCCTTCGGATAAATACTCACAAAAGCGTCAATTTGTGACTCTATAATTGGCTGCACCGACTCGTCAATCGCAATCTTTATATCCCCCGCAATCGGCGACTCATCGGTAGGCGCAACTCGTTTGCCACCACAATTTTGAAAACAAACGCTGCCGAGCAGCAGCAGCAACACTCCAAAAATATTATTCTTGTTCATAGTTCTCTTGATAGTAATTATAGGCTCTATACAGCCTAAAAACTCCATACGCAGTGCAAGCCACACCAAATATTATTTTGGCATACGGCGGAATATTGCCCAAATATCCTCTTACAAACAGTACCGCCGACCCCAACACCACATAAAGCATCGCGATGGCGGCATAAAATATGGACGTAAGTGTGACACTCATATTTTCTTTGTTCATAGCTTTGTTTTTTAGTCCTAAAAAAAAATAACCGCAGAGATAATCCACCGAATTTCATAGAATTGGTAAAAAACTCTGCGGTTATTACTTAAAATCATTTATCATTTCATTCACAAAAAAATGACTACTCTAAACGAAACTGGACGGGCAGCGTAAATCTTACTTTTACTGCCTTGCCTCGCTGTTTGCCCGGCTTCCATTTCGGCATACTGCTCACCACTCGGAGTGCTTCTTCGTCGCAGCCGCCGCCAATGCCACGGGCTACTTTTGCAGCACCAATGTTTCCATCTTCGTCCACCACAAACTGTATGATAGACTTTCCTTGAATCCCGTTCTCACGAGCCAAAGCAGGATATTTGATGTTGCTCGCCAAATATTTTAGCAATGCCAAGTCGCCGTCTGGAAAAGTCGGCATCTGCTCCACGACCGTAAACACTTCTGGCTCTTTTTTAACTTCCTCTATCACAGGCGGCGCAGGCGCAGCCTCTTTCTCCTCTACTATATTGGCAGGGACGTTCTTTACGCCCTCTTGCGTCTTGGTAGATACTTGCGCCTCCTTGAGTTCCTCCACTTTTGGCGGCGGAGCTTCTTCTGGCACTTCTTCGTCTTTCTTGACTACTGGCGGCACATACTTCACGGTCGCAGCTGGTGGCGGCGGCGTGGGAGGTGGCGGAGGTGGAGGTGGCGGAGGTGGCTTGGCAGGGTCGAGTGGTGGTGGTTCTTCCAACGACACTTCGACTTTCACCTCTTTTTTCTTCGGTATCAAACCATCAGGAAAAAATTTGTCAATAATTCCGGGTGCTGCGATAGCCGTTGTAAAAATCAATCCCCCTGCCAGCATGGCTTTTCGCAAGTGAGAGTCGTACAACATTCGGAGCAGATAAGCCCCGTAGGACTTATTTCGATACTCGAATATAATGTCGTCCACCCGCGATTGCATGACTTTTAGTGGTTCCATAATAATTTTTTTATCTTTTGAAAAGAATTTGTTAATGAGGAATGGGTCTAAAATAAACTACTTATTTCGTCTTCATTCCTAACTGATAGATGCAAATTTTCTAAAAATGGTTGGTCGGATTTTAAAAAAAAATTGTTATTTTTTATTTTTCCTAAACCATTTTTATTGGGGCGCAGCCATCAGACCTTTCACGCTGTTGTTGATGAGAATGGAGTCGTTGTTCTCAAACTTCATAATCACATATCGTTTGGAGTCGGTAATGGACATTTCGTCCAGCACGTCCACCATATTTTTGTAGCGCGACTGTTTTTTGGGTTTTATCAATACGATGGCTTCGTCTTTAGACCCCCATTGGCGTTCGACTTCCAACTGATGTTTTTGGATAATAGGACGAATATTTTTAGTGCTGGTAAAATCTACGCTATCTACCTGCGTGAAACCGTCTTTTGGGTCGCCTGTCCCCTTGAAGAAATAGACTTTATCGTTTTCAGAAAGCACCAATTGAAGCACTTTTGATGCTTTTACCTCTGGTTTTTCCTTTTCGTCTTTGTCTTCGGTTGGCATATTCAACTCCATCGCCTGCGGTTTGCTAAACGTGGTAGTAAGCATGAAAAAAGTAATCAGCAAAAACCCCAAATCTACCATCGGTGTCATGTCCACGCGCGTAGATATTTTTTTGGAGCGTTTCCCGTTTTTATGTTTCCCCCCACCGGAGGACGTATCCATTTCTGCCATAGCTTTGGACTTTTTTAAATTGTGAAAAAAATAAAGTTCAAGAAAAGCTCCCGATATGATTTTTCAACATTGGTGCATTTCCTTTGATAACTCCCAAAACACTAATTCCCTGTGATAGCCGACACTTCGAGCATCGTAATCAAGTTGAATTTATTGATTTTTTTATCTGTAAGAGTACCGATTACTTTGTTCATCGTTTCGTAGCTGGTTTTTCCGTCACCTTTTACGGAGATAGAAATTCCGTCCGAAACGATTTCGCTTTTGTTGCGCAGCTCGACATCTGCCAGACGAGCGTTCTGTATCCAGTCGCAAAGCTCGTTCCGATTGAACTTGCTTGCGGTAGAATCTACTGGTATTCCGCCCTGCCCTACTTTGGCTTGCTCGTCTTTTTCCATATCCAAAAGCTGTGGAAGTTGCTGTATCGGCACGCCGAACTCCTCCAAGTTTCTAAATCTGGCTTTTTGGTTGTCCGTGAACGTCACTCCCGGATACTGAGCTATCATTTTATCGAGCGTCAGAGAGCGCACTTTGGCGTTGTCGATGCTGTAAAATATTCTTCCGTCTTTGTCCACCGTCAGAATCATAATGTTCTTTTCGGGAATTTTATATTCCGACCGCGACGAAGGCATATCCACAGACACCAATTCAGGTGGCTTAAATTTGGTCGTGAGCATGAAAAAAGTAAGAAGTAAGAAAGCCACGTCGCACATAGCGGTCATGTCTATCATCGTACTTTTTCTTGGTATTTTGACTTTTGGCATAATTTTTTTTTATTTTTTTAGATAAACACAAAGCACCTACAAGCGATTGCTCCTTGTAGGAGATGACAAAATACTGATTTTGGTTGTTTGCTTTGCAAAATAAATTTTGCAAGAAAAAAAATTAGGAATGAGAAAAAATAAGACATTACACTTTTTTTCTACCAAATTCAATCCACGACAAGGTATTTTCAAGTTGAAACTAAAAAATAAAGCGCGGCTTGGCTGTAGCAAAAAAATAAATAACTTATTTTGGACGCATTCCTTACTTGTATTTTGCTGCGAATGTTTCTGCAATACTGAAACCTGCTTCGTCAATACCATACGTCAATTTGTCGATTTTCGTAGTGAAAACGTTGTACATAATGATTGCGATAGCCGACGTAGTGATGCCCAAAGCTGTGTTTATCAAGGCTTCAGAGATACCATTCGAGAGGGCTGCCGCATCAGTCGCGCCGCCAGAATTTCCGAGTGCCGCAAACGAGCGTATCATACCGAACACCGTTCCCAACAGTCCCAAAAGGGTCGCTACGGACGCTAATGTGGCGAGGATAACCAAGTTTTTCTCCAACATCGGCAACTCCAATGAGGTAGATTCTTCGATTTCTTTGCGGATAGAGAGTACTTTTTGCTCTGTATCAAGCGAAGTATCTTTTTGCATTTCTTTGTATTTTTGTAGTCCTGAACGCACTACATTGGCTACCGAACCTTTTTGCTTGTCGCAGGCTGCGATGGCTCCGTCCACGTCATTGCTTTCGAGGTTGAACTTCACTTTGCGGACGAAGTCGGACACAGAACCCGAGCCACTCGCTTTGTTGATGGTCAAATAACGCTCGATACAAAAGATGAGAAGGGTCAAAAAGCAAGTCATCAAAATCGGTACGATGAAACCGCCTTTATAGACCATTCCGAAATAATCGCCCGTTTTGGGGTGTCCGTTGGCTTCAAAATGGCTGCCGTCGCCAAGTACGAAAAGGTAAATACACAAACTGACTACGAAAGCTATCGGAATAACCAAAACTGAGAACAGGTTACTCGATTTTGGTGAAGCCGCAGCTTGAGATTTCGAGGAATTGGATTGTTGGCTCATAAATCTTCTTTGATTGATTGATAAAATCTGGTGAATAAATTGTTTATAAAATAATGACGACGCAATAATACGGTTTTTGTTTAATTCTACAAATTTTGCTCTAAATATTTTTTCAAATTTAATATTTTAGATACCCATAAAACGCCGAAAGTCCGCAAATATACTACTTTGCTTGATTTTAACATAGAAAAATAAAATAAAATTTTTCTTCATATTTTGTGACGCTGGCTCAAAAAAATCACTGCTTTGAGTGCAGCCGCCCGCCATTTTCTCACAAAAAAAAGCGGCATAGAAATCCGTGATTTCTATGCCGCTGCGCATTTTTTTTAGTCCGAATATATTGTCGTGCCCCACAAAAATATCTTTGAACATTTTATTTAAGTAATAAAGAAAAAATAAGATAAATAGTTATAAGTTTTTAGTTTTTAATTTTGAGTCATCACAAGCTATTGAAAATCAACGAATTATGTCTTATTAAATGTCATTTATTTAATTGTAAAAACTTAGTATATTTTAGATACATTCCTAATTCATATTCACAAGGTGCTTACTGATAGATTATTTTTACCAAATAAGATTGCTGTTCGTCGTAGATACGAGCAAAATAAACGCCTTTCGGATATTTGCTGATAGAAATAACACTCTTCAAAGTGCTGTTGAAGCGCGCCAGTTCGTCACGCAAAATAAACTGTCCTGTTGCATCGAAGATACTGACTTTGAGCCAACTGATGCCCTCCGAAAGTCCATCTACTTTTAGCTCAAACATTCCGTCGGTCGGATTGGGCGAAACACTGATTACTGCTTTACCGAATTGAAGTTCGCCGACAGCGGTAGCCAGTTCGACGTTGGTGCTGATGGTATCTTTGCAGTCGTTGGCATCTTTTATGACCACCACGTAGCTTCCTGCGGAGAGGTTGCTAAAAATCGGCGATGTTTGGTACGATGCGCCATTGTCCAAGCTGTACTGCGGACTTACTCCGCCGAGTGTGGTGACGATAATGCTGCCGTTGTTGGCGCCCGCGGCGGATTCTTGCGTAGCGGTAGCAGTGGCTTGCAAGATACATTTGAACACTCCGCAGAACGGACTTTGCTCGGTGGCACCGAAGTTGAGCGTCTTATATTTTGCCAAAATTCTATTGGACTCGTCCCGAATAATGTAGGGACTACCGCCGTTGAAACCATTAGACCCCGTATCGAAGATGTCAAATGTGTAGCATTTTTCTTTGTTCAGACAGAATTTATGGGCGTAAAACTCGCTTTTTTTGGCGTACGGTCCGCCCGCGTAAATGACCGCTCCAGTTTCGTCTTTGAGCGTCCAAGTTGTTTCTTCTGGTCGGCTGTCGGTCAAGATTTTGAGTGTAATCTGTGCCAAAGTACTGTCCCGAGAGAAGTTTATAGTGAGCGAGTCGTTGGCATTTCTACCATCTATTCCCGTCAGATTGGGTGCTTCGGTGTAGATTATGAGCTGATTATTGCCTACCAGAATGCCGTCCAAAGAGATGGTTTGCGTATTAGTCTGGTCAATTTTGAGCGGTTGTCCGCTTGCAGCTACCCAATTTTTGAGTTTTAGGCTTCCATTGTTGAGTTTATACCTCAATTTCAACGTAGTCAGTGGCTGGAAACCTACATTTTTGAAAGTTACTTTGATGTCGGACTTCGAAGCGCAAAGCGTATTTTCTAAACCTGCCACGTTCAGCAGTGCAGCATCTAAATTTGGGCGGCGAAGAATTTTTTGATTAATCGTGTCATTTCGCCTATTTTGGTCGTTGGCGGCGGTCGTGAACACTTTGAGCGAATAGTCGCCCCAAGCGGACAGGTTGAGCGTCGGCGCGAAAGTATGCGTATAGATGCTATCGGGCTGGAGCGTGTGATTGACCAACTCCGAAACCACTGCGCCGCCGTCTAATTTATAGCCTACTTTGAATTGCGCTTGAGCGGCGTAGCCGAGATTTTTTACCTGAATTTTTACGACCTCACCTGCGCCCAAAGTGCTGGACGAAACAGGTGTTAAGATTCGAGTAGGTGCAATATCAAACGTGTCACGGCTGATGCCGAATGATACTATTTTGGTCGCCCAAGTCGCCACTTGTGGAATGTATTCGCCTACAAACCAAAATTTTAGGTCATCGGTGGGGTCCACCGTCATCTGGCTATAATCTCCGAATCGGTTGCCCGAATTGTCCTTTTTTCCGTTGGCTACTTCATATTCTTCAATGGTCATCTCGCCGAGTGGGTCACTGACTCGCCGTCCTGTAAAGCGGGCGGACGCATAGGTCGGGGTTTCGTTTAGCGTTCCCATAGTGGCGTAGCCCAGTCCGATGTTGCCTTTGCCGTCCATAGCGATGCTCCCCATCCAACGGTTGCGGTCGTCGGGCGAGTAAGTTCCTTGCTGATAAATCGTCCAGTCTTGACCCGCCGTGCGGCGAAGTTCGTACCAGCGAATACCAGCTAAATTGTTGCCATTCACATCAACGACGTGGTTGCAAACCATCGCCTCGTAATTTCCGAAATTTCGATATTGCACCCGATACATCAAGATTTGCTCCAAAGCGTCAATCGGCAGACCTCCATTGGGCTGCGCAATACAATCCATCCAACCATTACAGACTTGACTTTCAAACGGTGCGGTTGGCAAATCGAGCGGTCCGTCGAGAAAGGAATTAATCGGCTGCTCCCAATCCACATGAAGCGACCATATTTCCAAATGGTCACTTCCGCCGTCCCAAGAGTCGTCATACATTCGCATAATCTGTGCAGGCGCACCAGATGGCGGTGGATTGCTACCGTCCCAATCTGCACCAGTCGCTATCTGAAATTGAACGTTACTAAAACGTGGCAAACCAAACTCTTGCATACCAGCAGTGGCAGCACCGTTGAGCATTGCGTTGCGGTCGAGCGCATACACCGGGACGGTATTTTGAGAGTTGTACTCATTGGTAGTCACATAATATGCGTCATTCCAAATAAAATATTTAGGATAATCAGGGAATGTTGGCGTTTCAAATTGGTACGCGTTCCACTGTCCGAGCGGGTCGGAAGTCGCCGAAACAGCTACCAATAATTTGTTGAAACTCAAATCAGCAAATTCGGTCAATATCCATCTGTCCGCCGCTTGGTCGTACAAAATTACGGGGTCGCCAAAACCTGTCAAGCCAAACGGTATCCAAAAAGTATTCATCGCTGCTGGACCAAAAACACTGATACCACTCTTGTCAAATATTTGAAATTTGGCACCATTGGCAGCATTTACGGTCATAATGTAGTGGTCTTTTCCGACTTCTCCCGAAGGGTCTGGCGGCATCACTCCCCCACTTGCGTCGGCATTGATACCCTCCACATTTACGTCGGGTTCTACGATAATCCCGTTGCGACTGCCTGAACTAATTTGACGCAGCGGATCTGCTCCGTGTGGCAGCGAGTGTGGATTTTTAGAAATATTATGCCCAAAATGATTGGGAACTTCTTTGGCGTGTTTCTTTTTTGGTGTTTCGGGGTTTTCGGGTTCGTCACCAATGATAGTCATTTCGCGGAGCGGGGCAGTTTTGCCGAGCAGTTTTGCGCTTGACACGCTCATCGGCTGTGCGACTTTGGGCGCATAAGTTTGAGCAAATACTATATTTACTCCTAAAAACAATCCCAAAATTGTAGAGAAAAACAATTTTTTCATTTGTAAAAATTTATTTGGTGTTAATATTACGAAGTAAAAACTTTAAATTCCGTAATTTGGTTGCAAGAAAGCACAATTTAACTAATTTTTGTAAGATATTACCAAAATTAACAAGTTAAAATGTTTGATACGGAATATTACCACACCAAATAACC
>JAYWGG010000060.1:0-8542 GCA_043778415.1 Saprospiraceae bacterium | reverse complement strand
CGCCTTTCTCGTTTTTGTGTATAGCACAAATTCGTCTGCCAAAATTTTTGACAACTCGTTTGCAACAGCTTGGCTGTTGATTTCGGTAATTCCAATGCTTGCTTTCATTTTTTTAATTTAAAAGTTCAATAATTAAGGAACGAAGAAAAAATAAAGTACATAATTTTTCGAATCAATTCAATCAATAACAAGGCATTTTTGAGGCGCAACGCAGGGCGTTGTAACGAAAAAATAACGCAGTGATTGGTTGTAATTGAGCAGAAAAAATGAGTAGTTTATTTTAGATACATTCCTTGTGCTAATTTTTTTTAGAAAAATAGGTATATTTTTTAGATTCTTGCGCCCAACACTTCCAACATCGCCTTTGCTTTCAGCAAACACTCCGCGTACTCTTCTTCGGCTTCAGAATCAAACACAATCGCTCCGCCGACCTGAAAAGAAAGATATTTATTTTTTTCGTTGTAAAAAATACTCCTAATCACTACATTAAAATCAAAATCACCGTCTTTTGTGACATATCCTATCGCTCCCGAAAACAAGCCACGCCGCGTCTGTTCGTACTGCTCGATAAGTTGCATAGACATCACTTTTGGTGCGCCTGTCATGCTCCCCATCGGAAAAGTAAAACGCAAAGCCTCCGACCAATCCAGCTCCGACCGAAGCTCACTTACCACCGTCGAAATCATCTGCTGCACCTGCCGAAAGCGATAAATGCCAAACAATTCTTCTACATCCACAGTTCCCGCGCGACTGCATCGGGCAAGGTCATTGCGCACCAAATCAACAATCATCACGTTTTCGGCTCTGTCTTTGAGGCTGATTTTCAGTTCATTAGCTATTTTTTGGTCTTCCGATTCCGATGCTCCGCGTCGCCGAGTTCCTTTGATAGGCTGCGAAACCAATCGCTGATTTTCTTTTTTCAAAAAACGCTCCGGACTTGCGCAGCAAACATATTTTTCGTGCAGCCGAAAATAAGCGGAGAACGGTGCGGCAGATTTTTCATTGAGTTGAAAAAAAATCGGCAACGGTTCGACGACACAATTTTCGGCAAAAAACTCCTGACAAAAATTTATTTCATACACATCGCCTGCACAAATATGTTCTTGGAGGCTGCGGACTGTTTGGAGATATTTGGGATAAGAAATTCGAGGTTTTATTTTTATATTTAGCTGATTATCAGTTTTTTGTATTATTTTTTTACTCAAAATTTGTTCAAAAATAGCGTCGGGACTTTCTTTTTCACTGCGAATAATAATTTCATTTTTTTTAATTTCTATGACATAGATTGGATTGAAAAAAAATAAGTCGGGAAATCCAATTCCGTCAAAATTATGAGAAGTCAAGTCTTCTACTTGATTTTTCAAATCGTAACTCAAAAAACCAAATATCATTTCGTTGGTATCAGACTGAAATTTTTTTAATGCCGCAAAAGCATTATTTTTTGAATCTTTTTGAATTAAAATTTCGTCTTTTGCTCCGACGGCAATTACGGTTTCGTAGTCGTGGTACTGTGCGTGCGGGTACGAATTGTGGAGCAAGCAGCAGCAAACTTCCCAATCATTTGCCCACGCAATAGCTTTGTTTTGAAATTCGAAAATGTTACTTACAGCAAAATTTGCTGATTTTTTCATAGCTATTTGAGTTGTCTGAACGATATTTTGCTCTTTTATTTCAAAAATTTACACCGAAAAGTAGGTTAAGTTGCGTAAAAAAGAAATCCTGACTGGCTCTGTCGAGCGGCGAAATCGTAGTGCGAATATCTGGCATATTGATGTAGCCGCCTTTTAGTTCCGACTGAATGAAAAAATGTTTGCCGAAAGCGAGATTCAACCCCACGAGGCTGCTAAAACCAAAACCAGCTACATGAAATTCATCGTATCTTTTCAAGCCCAACAAAGTGGTATTCGTGCGCGGGAACAACATTCCTACACCTATTCCAGATGTCACATTTAGCCGTATTTTTTTGAAAACTAAAAACAACTCATCCTCGCGGCGAAGCTCCGAATTGACATAATTCAAGCCGTCCGTATGCTCAAAAACCAAAAATCCGGGTCTAACGATAATGTCTTGATTAGCATATTTTCCGTCATATTCGGTGTTAGAATTATTGATTGCGCCAGAAATTTTGACGGTTTGCTCGTTTTTTGCTACATATTTCATGTGGTCAGTGCCAATAGAAATGCTGTACCGACGATTAATGTAATAACCGAACCGAATATTGTATTGCGGAATACTAATTGTAGCGGGATTGAAGTAAGTATCAAAATTAAATTTTGTCTGACGGTCTTTTGCCACTACTTGATGAAGCGTAAAATCATAGTCCGCTCCTTTAAAGCGTATGTTTGAGTTCGTGAACCAAGCATTGTTCCAACCCCAATAAAAGTAAAATTTTCCTTTGTGGTTCATCGGAGTTTTGGGGCTTGACGGCTGCGCAAAACTCGAAACTGTCATTAAGAAGAATGTCACAAAAGCTATTGAAAAGTATTTCATATTTTTTTTTAATAATGAGTTTTAATTTTTAAGGAATGAAGAAAAAATAGCATACTTAACTTTTTTGAGTAGCAAAAATGGTTAATTTATTTTAGACACATTCCTTAACGTCACAAAATTAAGCATTTTTTGGACGCTCGAATAGATTTTTTGTAAAAAGTCGTTATTTTAAGATAAATTTGTGCGACCAACTATGCTGTTGGCGACGCTTTTTACTTTTTTTAATGAATAAGACAGCCGAAAATATTGCCCCAAAAGAAATTTTTAGATTCAAACAATTTGCGGTAGCGCAAGACAAATGCACGATGAAAATCGGCACCGACGGCGTGTTGCTCGGAGCTTGGGCATCGGTCGAAAATGCCGCTAACGCACTGGATATTGGAGCTGGCTCGGGCGTAATCGCTATCATGTTGGGACAGCGCAACCCAACGCTGAAAGTGCATGCGGTGGAAATAGATGACGCTTCGGCGGCTCAATGTGCCGACAATATGAAGTCCGCGCCTTGGGCAAACCGCCTATCGGTGCAAGATATTTCGCTACAAAATTTTGCGGCTCAAACTGACGTTTTGTTTGATTTGTTGGTTAGCAATCCGCCATTTTTTTCGGGCGGAACGTTTTCGAGCGACGAAAATCGGAATAATGTGCGACACACCGTGAAGCTGCCTCACGGCGATTTGTTGAATGCTGCCAAAAAATTGCTTTCCCCCAAAGGCAAATTTTGCGTGATTTTGCCTTACATCGAGGGCTTGCGTTTTGCAGAGTTAGCAGAAACTTACCATTTCTATCTGACGAAAATGACCGAAGTAAAGCCATTGGCACAAAAATCGGTCGAGCGGTTGCTTTTGCAGTTTGAATTGTCGCCAAAAATATTAGAAAAAGACGAATTGGTTATCCAATACGAAAAACGCAACGATTGGACGGCAGCTTATCAAGCTCTGACAGGAGATTTTTACTTAAAAATATAGTCACAAAAATAAAAAATATGAAATATTTTAACTTAATATTGCTGTTCGCGATAACTCTAACGGCGTGCGGCGGCAAAAAAACAGAACCCGAAGTGCAGGAAATACGAGTTGCGCCAGGCAGTGCCGCCGACATTATCCGCAATCCAGTTACTTCCAACCAGCCTCTGGACACCTCTAACGTAGCAAAAATACAGTTCAACGAAACCTCTTTTGACTTTGGCAGCGTCGAGGAGGGCAAAGTCGTAGAACACATATTTCTGTTCAAAAATGTAGGCAAAGTCCCGCTGCTCATCAACGACGCTCGCTCGACCTGCGGCTGCACCGTACCGACCTATCCGAAGGAAGCAATCCTGCCGGGAGCGATGGGCAAAATTGAGGTCAAATTCGATACCAAAAATAAAATAGACCGCCAAAACAAACCTGTCACCGTGACCGCCAACACCTTTCCGTCAGAAACGAAAGTCGAACTCAACGGTACTGTGACGAAGAAATAAGAAAGAAAAGCGCGTAAAACAAAAAATAATTATTTCCGTTTTAGACTAAATTGAGTAAGAAAGCGCAACACCGCACCGCAAAATGGACGATAATTGAGTTGAAAAATAGACTATGTCAAAAAACGTAACCGAAAATCAAAAGCAAGCAACTGGCATCGGGCTGCACGTCCGTGTTGGGCGGTGGCTCTATGGTTTGCGGCAGTTTTTCGCGCTTTTTTTGATGCTTCTGCTTTTGCTTTACGCCGTTTTTCAGTCCGATTCTTTCCAACGTTGGGCGGTGCAAAAGACCGCAAATTATCTGACGCAAGAACTTCACACACCTGTAAAAATCGACCGCTTGGGCATAGATTTTTTTTCTAAACTGGTGCTGCAAGGCTTTTATGTGCAAGATTTGGCAGGCGACACGCTCCTATTCAGCAAAAAACTGAAAGCTAACTTCGACCTCAATCCCTACAATATTTTGCTCGACAACTGGGAGATAGACGAAATTACACTCGAAAACGCAACGGTCAAACTGCGTCGAAACGAAACCGATTCTACTTTCAATTCGCAGTTTTTGGTCGATTTTTTGAGCGGACCGCAGCGAGAAGGCGGAACCAAAAAGAAACCTATCAACCTGACTATCAACGATATATATTTTAGTCAAACACACTTTATCAAAGACGACCGACTTTGGGGACAGATGATGGATTGGTACTTCGACGAAGGCGCAATCCATTTCAATAAGCTCGACTTGCCCAACAATCAAATAGATATTCGCAGCGTTGAGCTGTCACAACCCAATGTAAAAATTGCAGAATCTAACATCAGTGCTTTGGCGGAGCAGTTTCGCAATCGACCCATTGCAGTAGCAAAAAAAGCTATCGAAACTCCAAAAAATCCGCCCGAACTGCCGTTTTTACTCCAAATTCGGCGGCTAAAAATTGACGAAGGCACGTTTGCTTTCGACAACTTTGGCAAGTCGCCAGTCCGCACGCTGCCCGCAGAGCGCATGGATTACGACCACCTCCGAGTACACGACATCAATATTGATATTCAGAACTTTAAGTTCAGCGATGAAACCTTTACGGGAATCGTGAACCGCATTTCGGCGCAAGAAAATTGTGGTTTTCAGCTCACGCAGTTGAGTGCCAGCCGAGTCGAAATCAATCCACGCCAAACTCGTCTGGAAGGTATGAAACTCGTCACACCCAACAGCAATCTGGGCGATACTCTGACGTTCAAATACCGCGAATACATGGACTGGCAGCACGAGTTCAACGATAAAGTGTTGATGGAGGGCAATCTCAAATCCGCCAAATTAGCCATTTCGGACTTGATGGTTTTTGCTCCGCAGCTCGAAGAGCAAGATTTTTTTGTAAAAAATAAACAACAAATATTTGAGTTGGACGGCTTGCTACAAGGAAAAGTGAACAGCCTGCGCGGAAAAAATTTGAGTATCAAACTGGGGCGCGACCTGTTTCTGAAAGGCGATTTTAGCTCCCGCAATCTGGCGGTGCGCAACGAGGAAATGCTCAATCTAAAATTGGACAAACTGACAACCGATGTGACGACTTTGCGCCGGCTGATACCCGATTTTCATCCGCCTGAAGGCTACGACCGACTCGGAAAATTAGATTTTAGCGGACGCTTTGATGGTTTTTTTGCCGACTTTGTTGCCTTCGGCGACCTCAAAACAGAACTCGGGCGCGCACAATTAGACATGCGTATGAACCTTCAAGACGGCAAAACGAAAGCAAGTTATAGTGGAAAACTCGCCATGATAGACTTCGATTTGGGGCGTTGGACGGCGAATCCCGAGCTTGGAAAAATCACCTTCAACACCGAAGTAAAAGAGGGCAAAGGCTTGACATTGGAAACGGTTTCCGCTCGACTGAACGCAAAAGTGGAGAGTTTTTCGTTCAAAAAATATACTTACGAAAATATTTTATTGGAAGGAAAACTAAATAAAAACCTATTCGACGGAAATTTTAGCATCAAAGATGAGCCGTTGGATTTGGACTTCAAAGGTACGATTGACTTTCAGGAAGCACTGCCAAAATTCAATTTTTTAGCCAATGTGAGGCGTATAGACCTTTATAAACTTAACCTTACGCCTCAAAATTTTGCCTTCACGGGCATCATGGATTTTGACTTGCAGGGCAACAAGATTTCTAACTTACAAGGCTCGGCGCAGGGAAAAAAACTGGTGCTCACTGACCGCGCAAAAAATGTCACATATCAGTTAGATTCTGTTTTTTTAGTCGCCAATAATACACAAGGTAACAAACAACTAAAAATCCGTTCCGAGCTACTCAATGCCTCCGTGTCGGGATACCAAGATATTTCAAATTTACCTTCTGCACTCCAGAATTTCGTCCAAAAAAATTATCCACAAATAGCTAAAAAAGCGAATATTCAGACAGTCAGCACACCAATCGCCTACTCCGAAGCGTTTGATTTTGACATACAACTGAAAGACCTAAAAAATATTACGCGACTCCTTGACTCCAAGTTTGACACGCTGCGCGGGCTTTCTGCCAAAGGCTTTTTTGACAGCCGCCGCGATTCTATTTACTTGGATATGAAGATTGCGCAGCTCAAATATCAAAATATAGAAACCGACGATATTACATTGAAAATCAATGGTTTAAACAATAAAAGTAAAGTAGATTTGCTGGTTCACCAAACCGTTCTTGACCGTACTAACAAGTTCGCGCCGCTTTCCGTAAATACGATAATTATGGGAGATGAGGTGAATTTTTCGCTTACTTCCGCTAATTTTACGAGTATATTGGACAACTTAAATTTGAATGGAACGCTGACTTTTCAGGACGATTTTTTTCAAATAAAATTTTTGTCCTCCGACTTGGTCATCTTGCACGACAGTTGGAATATCAATCCCGACAACTATCTCCGACTCGGCAATCGCTTTATTCTTACCCAAAATTTAGTCCTCCAAAACGGACTTCGCAAAGCAACTTTAAGGACTTTCAACGAAAACTTGGGCGTAGAGTTAGCCCTCGAAAATTTCAATACGCACTATATTGATGAGCTTTGGGACGACGACCAAATGAATTTTGGCGGAAAATACAATGTCACAATTAAAGCAGAAAATGTTTTTGACCAAAAAAATATTTCACTTGTCGCTCATTCAGATTCTTTTTTGGTAAATAATGATAATTGGGGAATTTTAAATGTGGAAGCAAGTGCAAAAGACATCAAAAGTTTGGTGCGCGCCAAACTTTCCGTTGTCCACAAAGACGAAAAAATTACCGCTAATGGATTTTATGTTCCTCCTGGACTGGTTTATACCAACTCTTTTCGCACTTATCCCGAAAAATATTATGAAATGGACGCTGTTTTAGGACGTTTTCCACTTCGAGTGGCGGAATATTTCATCGGTGACGGCATCTCAAGGACGGTCGGAAAGGTAGATGCGGACGTAAAATTGAGCGGCGAAATCGGTAAATTACCCAACTTCAGCGGCGAAGCGATGATATCCGATGCTGCGCTAACTATCAATTATCTCCAAACTCGATACACGATTGACCGCCAAGTTTGCAAGATAAACAATGCGATGTTCGACGCGACGGGTGCTATTATTAAAGATACTTTGGGTAATTCGGCGACTGTGACGGGCGGCATTACGCACGACCATTTGCGCAATTTCGGACTCAATGCCAGACTGAAATCGCCTAAAATATTGGCACTCAACACGACTAAAACCGACAATCCGACCTACTACGGACGCGGAATTGGCAGCATGGACATCGCTTTTACGGGTACTTTCAAGCAGACAGACATCGCTCTCACCGCCGTCGCGGGCAAGGATACAAAACTTTTTATCCCCATTAATTACGGACAAGATGCGTCGTCTTCCACTTTTTTACATTTCAAATCGAAAAGTGACACGACAATTATTAAAAAAAGTAAAGGCTCGGAGCTGAAAGGTGTCGGTTTGGATATGAAAATTTCTTTTACTGAAGAAGCCGAATCGCAACTGATTTTTGACGAGCGAGCGGGCGACATTATCAAAGGAAAAGGGCGTGGCGACGTACAGCTCAATATTCCGCGCGGCGGCGCAATGACGATGTACGGAAATTACGAAATCGAAACCGGCGAATACCTGTTTACGACACTCGGCAACTACATCAACAAACCGTTCAAAGTGAAGCGAGGCGGAAATATTCGTTGGACGGGCGACCCTCTGAACGCACAAATTTCACTCAATGCGGAATACAAAGGCTTGAGTTCGCCGCCATATAATTTTTTGTCCGAAGTCATTGAGCCGCTCAACGATGCTGCGCTCAAAGCTGTTTCTCAAAAAGCTACGACTGTGGATTTGATTTTGCAGCTTCGCGGACGTTTGTTGCAGCCCGAAATTCAGTTCGACATTAACTTTCCCAACGCACCCGGCGAACTGCGGACATATTTGGACAACAAACTACGAGTCATCAGGCAAGACCAAAATGAACTCAACCGACAGGTGTTTGCGCTCATGATTTTGGGGCAGTTTTTGCCCTCCAATCAAGCCTTTTCTACGGTCAATACGGGAGTTGCCGCCGCCGTCAATACTGCGTCCGAACTCATTTTGAGCCAAGCGTCTATCTA
>JAYWGG010000059.1:0-8545 GCA_043778415.1 Saprospiraceae bacterium | reverse complement strand
GCTTTTTCTCTTGTTTTTCTTTCGGCGGATTGAGGTCGGCTGGCGGCACGTCGTTTTTCTTGTCCGCAGGAGCAGGCGCGTCGGGCTTTTTCTCTACGGGTGGCGACGGTTTTACAAGATTTTGGTCCAATATTTTTTGCATCTGCTCGGGCGTGATGCCTTCTTCCAATATTTCGTGCAGCGTATCCAACTCCAACGAATCGGGTTCTTTGATAGGACATTTCATGCGCAACTTCGCGCCTTCGCCCATGTGCGGAAAGCTGTCGCGGCTGTAATGTTCAAATTTTGGGTCGGCGTAGAGTTTCTTCATAAACAAACCCCAGATAGGGAGTGCGGCACTCGCGCCCTGCCCAGTTTCCATGCTCCGAAAATGCACCGACGGCGACTCTGCTCCCGCCCAAACGCCTGCCACCAACTTGGGCGAAAAGCCCATAAACCAGCCGTCGGCTTGGTTTTGGCTGGTACCGGTCTTACCTGCGAGTTCGTTTTTGAGGTCAAATTTTCTGCGCAAGCGGCTGGCAGTGCCGTTTTCTACTACTTTTTTGAGCAGCATTACCATCAAGTCCGCATCGTCTTCGCTCAGCGCGCGGACGAGCTTGGAGTTGATTTCGGGCTTGAACTCAGCTAATAATTTGCCGTCTGCGGTCTCTATTTTTGTAATAAAAGTCGGCTTGGGGCGCAGCCCTCTGTTGGCAAATGTGCCATAGACTTGCATCATCTCGAAAAGCGAAATATCTGCTGTGCCGAGCGCGATGGACGGGACGGGCAAAATAGGACTTATCACGCCCATCTTTTCTGCCAATGCCTTCACCGAATCCACGCCCACGCTGTCGCGCATGATGAGATTGATGGTGATGGCATTGATGGAGCGCATCAGAGCATTGGGCATATTGTAGTAGCCGCCGTACTCGTTGTCGGAGTTGGAGGGAGTCCATTCCTCGATTTCGACGACTTTTCCTTTGCTATTTTTCTTCGGTATTTTGTACGTTTTGTGTTGGTTCGGAAAATACTCGCACACCGGCGAAATGCCGCCCTGCAAGGCGCGCGCATACACTATCGGCTTGAAAGTAGAACCCACTTGGCGGCGGGAACGCACATGGTCGAACTGGAAAAAATCATAATCCGAGCCGCCGACCCAAGCCTTTATGCTGCCCGTCTGCGGCTCCATTACCATAAATCCTGCGCTGATAAGGTGGTAATAATGGCGAATAGAATCCAGCGGCGACATCATTTTTTCTACGTCTCCTTTCCACGAAAACATTTTCATTGGGATTTTGGTACGAAATATTTTATCGATTTCTTTCTCCGAAAGTCCTTGCTCCTTGTAGCCGCGATAGCGACGCGAATTTTTTACTTCGTTTTCCAAAAAGTCAGGATTGTCTTCCCAAGGCTCGGTGCTGCCCCACTCGCGCTCGAAACTCACTTGGAGTTTGGTCAGGTGTTCGCGCACCGCTTCTTCAGCATAATGCTGCATTCGGGAGTCGAGGGTGGTATAAATTTTGAGTCCGTCGGTGTACAAATCGTACGCCGTGCTGTCTGGTTTTTTGTAATTTTTCAGAATATTTTCAGCGTCCTGCCGCACTTGTTCGCGGAAGTACGGAGCAAAATCTTGGTTGGCGGCGCGGGTGCTAAAATTGAGGGTAAGTGGCTTTTTTTCCAGCGTGTCGCAAGAATTTTGGGTCAAAAAATTATAGCGTACCATCTGGCTCAACACAGTGTTGCGCCGTTGGAGGGCTTTTTCGGGATTTTTGATGGGATTGTAGGAAGTCGTCGCCTTCAACATTCCGACCAACATAGCCGCTTCTGTCACCGTAATATCTTTTGGTTTTTTTCCAAAATATCTAAAAGAAGCCATACTCACACCGAACACGTTGTTGCCAAACGGAACGGTATTGTAGTACATTGCGAGCAATTCTTCTTTCGAGTAAATGCGCTCCAAACGCTGCGCAATAATCATTTCCCTAATTTTATTGACTGGGAGTGACAAAATCCAGTATTTTTTTCGGCGAAAAAGGTTTTTTGCCAACTGCTGGCTCAGCGTGCTTCCGCCGCCCGAGGACTCGTCACCCATCAAAACAGATTTGAAAGCTACGCGAAAAAAGCTGCGCAAATCCACGCCATTGTGTTCAAAAAAACGCACATCTTCGGTAGCTATCAAAGCCTCTACCAACGGTTTTGAGATTTCTTTGAACTCTACATTCGTCCGATTTTCTTGAAAATACCGTCCGAGCAGCACGCCGTCGGTCGTGTAGGCTTCGGAGGCGGTAGCGGTGCGCACGGTGCGCAGCTCTTTGTAGGACGGAAAATGACCAAAAACGCCCACAATCGCCATGAACCAAACCGCGAAAATAATCGCAAAAATACTTCCCGTCACTCTTCCGAAGCGGCGAATCCATTTTGCTGCCGTCGGGAATGCTGCGTCAAACGCGCGCCAACGGCGGCGGATTGGCTCTGTCCGAGTGCGGTAGTCAGCTTTTAGAGATTGGTATTTTTGGTAGTACGGGTGTTCAGTTATTTTACTAAAAATTGACATAAGTATTTGAAAGTCAGTATTTTACAGTTAATTATTTTCGTTGCGGAGCGTCTGGATTTGTAAAAATACTCAAAAGAACGAATAAATCGTTTTTTATTTCACAATCAAGCCACTTTCATTTTTCAATACTCGCCCAACAGGATACACGCGGTGCGTCGGCTCGTAATGTGGCGTGCGCCGATACACCCAATCGAGTTGCACTTCGGCGGACTTCGCAAAGTCGGGTTCGATAGCTTTTTTTGCCTCCAATTCTTTCCGAATAGTCGGATTCTGTGACAAAAATTCTGCTGCCAAATCCTCAAAAACATACGCCGAAAATCCTTCTTTTTGCATCAAAATACCGTCAAAAAAATTCCACGCAAAGTACGAATCCGGAGCTTGCGGCTCCAAAGTCTGTATGATGTACGCATTGGCGACCTGATTGGTGCGCACCAAAAAGTCCCCTTTTCGGTATTTTTTCTGCTCCGTCCGCTTTTCTACTTGCACTTGCGAATGAAGATAATGCCCTTCGTAAGCCTCTTTACTCGTCTTGAAATCCTTTATTTTATACACCTCTACCTCCACCGAAGCGTCTGCTGCCAACTCACTGACCACTGCGCCGTTCCACCGAAGTCGCTCCGCAACGTCGGCATACGCTTGCGGAAAAATATACGCTTCGGGCTTTTCTACCGTCAAAGCAGGCAAATAAGTGTTCCAAAACGGAATCGGACGCTCGAAAGGCGCGTTGCGGTCGTACCAAAGTCGCGGCAGACCGCTCACCTCGCTCGGTTTGTGCTTGGCTTCAAAGCCCTTAAACGGCAGTTGCTCCACCGCTTTTTCGTCCACCGCCCAGTTTAGGACGAATTGTTGCTGTTTTGTGACAGCGAGGTCGGCTCGTTTTTTGGCTTCCCCAATCGCCTGCGCATCGTCGTGGACGGCGTGCAGGACGCTTTCCATAAAAGCATAAGTGCTTTGCACGCGGTCGGCAAACGGCTTCAACATGTGAGTTTCGGGCATAAATCCAATCACATTGTGCAACGCTGCGTAGCCTGTCGAGTAGCGCGGGTGGTCCAAAAATCCATAAATGCCGCTGTCGGGCGTTTCGGCTTCGTGATTGACGTAGGGAATCATCTCCCAGCCGCGAATTTTCATGTCACTATAAAGGCGTGGAATTAATTTTTTTTGCAAATAATCGCCCAATTCTTTCTGCAATTTGTTGTGTTGCGTCGGTATGAGCGTCATGGTATATTGGTAGTCTGCGCCGTTGGAGGTGTGGTTATCTACAAAGATTTCGGGCTGCCAATACTGAAGGATTTGGTTGAAAGTCTGTGCATTGCGGCTGTCACATTTCACAAAATCGCGGTTGAGGTCGAGGTTGCGAGCGTTGCCTCGAAATCCATAACTTTCGGGACCGTCTTGGTTGCTGCGGCTGTCGCTGTTGCGGTTCAGGCAACCGTCGATGTTATAGACTGGAATAGCGACGATGACCGTTTTTTCGAGCCATTTTTGGAGTTCGGGTTGTGTCAAATAATTGCGGAGCAACATCATCGTAGCGTCTATTCCTTCGGGTTCGCCGGGGTGTATTCCGTTGTTTATCAACAAAATACGTTTATTTTTTCTGCGAATAGAAACAGCATCAAAATCGCCGTCGGACGAAATAACAACCGTATGAATCGGCAATCCTGCGTCGGTAGAGCCCTGCGCCGTCAGCTGCATTTTTTGTGGAAATTGAGCTGCCAGCGACAGATAAAAAGCAATGACTTCCTCGTAAGTGGCGGTGGTTTTGGGGTTGTTTTCAAAAGGTGTCGAAAGCGTCATAAGGCTCGAGTTTTTATTTTGAGAAAAAATCGGACAGATATGGAGTAAAAAGATAGCGGCTGCGGCGTACAAAAAATTCATCTGCAAAAATTATTTGTGCAAAGATAGAAAAAATCGCCGCTTTGAGAGGCAGTAAATTTTGGACGGATAGACAAGGAACGCAACCTTAAAGGCTAACTGATACTCTGAAAAATATTTTTTGAGCGTCAAGTTTTTACGGAATCATTGGTTAAATACAGCAAAGGAACGAGAACGCTATTTTTACGGTGAGAAATTTTGATGAGGAAATTTTAGGAAAAAATATTTTTGTTAAAAAACTTGCATATCAATAATAATGTTTTACATTTGCGCTAAATGCTGTGTGCATTGTGACATAGTTCGCACATCATTTTGCTAAACTATATATTTATTTTTAGCATATTTTTTCCTTTGGGATAAGTGTGCGCCGTTGCTTCAACATCAACAAAAAAAAGACAAGTAGCTCTTCGTGTGCTACTTGCCTTGATGTTGTGTTGTTACCAAAAAAATTAAAAAAAATCCAATGCTAAAAAATATCATTTATGTTACCTTTTGTTTGCTGCTGCAAAGCTGTATCAGCAAGGATATAAAGTATGAAGTAGAGTCAGAACCCAGCAAACTGGTGCTGTACAGCATCTTGATAGACGGTGAAACTCCACAGGCTACGTTGAGTCATTCGCTGCCGCCTCTATATACTTACACCGAAAAACCATACGTAAAAAATGCAACCGTGCTGCTGTTAGAAAACGGCGTTGTGACGGATACGCTGCGTTATGACAGTGCTGGAGTTTATAGCGGACGGCGGCAGTGGCTGCCCCAGCAAGGTAGTTTTTATCATTTTCGAGTGACGGCGGCGGGCTATCCCGATATAGAAAGTAAGCCAGAATTGCTGCCCAAAAAAATTCGCCTACAAAAAGTAGAATTTAGAGATTCTACCAATTTGCGTTTTTTTCCTTCTATTATTGGCAGCCTTCGTTTGAAGTTAGGGGCTATCACGTTAGACCCTAACAATGTATTTGCGAAAAAATCTTACACCTATTATCCAACCACGACTATATTCGGCATTCTGGATTATCCATTCTATTTAGATGAATTTGGTGCCTCCCAATGTGAGCGGTCTTATATTTCTAATCTAAAAAAATACACGTTTGAAAACGTTACATACGATGAGGGCTTCGATATTATCGGAAACAGCTGCCTCAATGCCAACAGTGTGGATATTGACTTTGATTTTTATACACATTACCCTCTCTATCCGTACGGAGAACCCGACAGTATGTTGGTCTATTTGTACCGCAGCAACAGGATTCTATCAGATGTTGCGATTGCTTCCCACAAACAAGACCCAGACTACAACAAAGGCGGTGAAACTATCTATATCCCTACTAATATTCAAAATGGTTACGGTTTTGTGACACTGATGACCAAAGACAGTACAATAGTAAAATTGCGCTAAAAAATTAAAAAATTAAACATGAAACAATTTATTCTAAAAATAACATTACCCTTTGTCTATTTTCTCACCGCCCAATATTTTCTGAATGCACAAATAATTATTTCGGGAAAAATCAAAGACCAACTGACGGGAGAAACACTCATCGGAGCGAATATATTAGATGAAAAAAGTGGCGATGGCACGGCGACCAATGCGCAAGGGTTTTTTAGTATCCAAGTGCCGAGGGGCAAGCAGACCACGCTGCGATTTTCGTATGTAGGCTATCAAACCGACAGCGTAATTTTTTATGCACGCAAGGATACGGCTTTGCTTTTGTCGTTGTCGCAGATTGCTAATCTGGGCGAGGTGCAGGTTATCGCTAAATCCGCTGAACGCGACGTGGAACGCCGCCAATTAGGATTCATTCGCTTGCCGGTGCAAGTAATTGAAAAAATGCCTGCGTTGCTGGGCGAAACAGACGTTCTAAAATCTTTGGCTATGTTGCCGGGCGTAAAAATGGGGTCGGAAGCAAATGTAGGTTTGTATGTAAGAGGCGGTACGCCCGACCAAAATTTAATTCTGTTGGACGATGCGCCAGTCTATAATCCATCGCATTTGTTTGGACTTTTTTCTACTTTCAATACCGATGCACTCAAAAGCGTACAATTTTACAAAGGCGGATTTCCTGCTCGCTACGGCGGAAAAGCATCTTCCGTTATTGACATCAATATGAAGGAAGGGAATTTTCTAAAACGCCGTGTTTCGGCAGGAGTTGGGATACTTTCTTCCCATTTTTTGATAGAAGGACCGATTAAAAAAGAGCAATCCTCTTACTTTTTGTCCGCCCGAGCGTCCTATTTGGGTATTCTGGCGGCTTTGGCTCAAAGCATCGGCAACGCAGGAACTAACAATTCGGAATTGGTGAATTATAATCTTTTCGACATCAACGCAAAAGTAAATCGAAAAATAGGCGATAACAAACAACTTTTTTTGAGTTTTTATACGGGTGCTGATTACTTTAGCACTTCGCAAAAGACAGCCGCTATGTCTTCAAGAGGCGAATTATTTTGGAGAAATACGACCGCCACACTGCGCTACAACCAAGTGCTTTCGCCTAAAAGTAGTCTAAAAGCCATTCTTTATTATTCGGCGTTTAAATATTTGCTGTCGGGACAAGAAAAATTAAAACTGCGCACTAATAGCACTGACATCACTCGGACTACCCGATTTGAAAGTGCGTCCGCACTGCAAGATGTAGGCTTGAAGATTCACGGCGACTACTACGCCAACAATCGCAGTACTTTTCGCTACGGCATAGATGCCATTCAGCATTGGTTTCGCCCGAGCGTCGTCAATCTCACGTCGCAGGAGAATATAGAAACCAACAATGTCACACTCAACAACGTAAAAATACCTGTCACAGAGCTGGCTTTATTTGTCGAAAATGAGTATGATTTGTTGCCGCGTTTGCGACTTCATTCAGGGCTTCGGTTCAATAATGTACTTTACGAAAATCAATATTTCAAGCGATTAGAGCCGCGCATTGCATTGAGTTATTCCGCGCCTTCCCAAACCATTTTTAAGTTGGGTTATTCGCAAATGAATCAATTCAATCATCTTCTTACCAACAACGGATTAGGTCTGCCGAATGACATTTGGGTGCCCGTAACCTCCAAAGCTCCGCCGCAACAATCCACCCAATTTTCGTTTGGGATAGACCAAATTTTACCTTATTCCCTTGATTTTCAGATAGATGTGTATTACAAAACACTTACCAAGCAGATTGATTATGCAGAAGGAGCAAATATTTTGTACACCGTAGGAAAAAAATGGGACGACTTGATTGTGAATGGCGGCACAGGGCGCGCCTATGGTTTTGAATTTCTATTGCGCCGGAGCGAGGGGCGGTTCAATGGCTTTCTTTCATATACGTTGGCACGAAATGAACGAAAATTTGCTGGCGTAAATGACGATAATTATTATCCACACAAATACGACCGTCGGCACGAAATAGCCACATCAGCCAGTTATCGAATTTCAAAAAGATGGGAAGTTTCAGGCAACTGGACTTTTTATACAGGTAATGCTTTTACGCTACCAAAATCAAAAATTTTAAGCACAGGAACTAATTCTTATGAAAGTGGTTTGATTATTTACGGTGCGCGCAATCAAGCGCGTTTTCCCAATTATCATCGTTTGGATATTGCTTTTTCGCGCATCTCGCACCCGCGTTGGGCGCGTGAAACAAAACTTACTTTCGGAGTTTACAACGCATACAATCGTCTAAATCCGTTTTTGATTCAGTTAGAAAATAAGTACAATGTAGATACTAACGGTAACTTGCTATCAATCAGCAAAAATTTCGTCCAAAAAACGTTATTTCCCGTAGTGCCATCTATTTTTTACGCTATAAAATTTTGAGGAGGAGTGAAGAAAAATACCAAACATCTTTTTTCGGTGAATAAAATACTGTGTACAGCACTCAAATTCTTGCCGAAAGACCGATAAACGGATGCGCAATTCCGTATTTGTATTGGATTTTGTTGAGCGGCAAATGATTGTAGTAGCCCGTGTTGATGTGTAAAAACTTATAGATTTTGTACTCCAACGAAATCCCAATAATTCGATTGAACGTAAAGCGTTTGGTCGGCTCTTCATCGCCCGCAAAACTTAAATTGCCTACGCTCAAGCCGCCCCGCAGAAATAAATTGAACTTTTTAGAGCGCAGCAAATCATAATCAATCGTAGCTCCGCCAAACAAA
>JAYWGG010000058.1:0-8562 GCA_043778415.1 Saprospiraceae bacterium | reverse complement strand
ACCTATTTTAATTTGGCTTGCGCCTACTCCATCAACGAACAAGCCGCAGACGCTTTTGAATACTTGGGTCGCGCCGTTCAGATGGGATTTTCGGATTTTGATAAAATAAAGACACACGACGGCTTGGCTTTTTTGCGCATTCAGCCCGAATATGAAGACTTTGTAGCCAATGGCTATCGGCTTTTGCCTGAAGTTTCGGCAGGCGAAGACGCTACTCCGTTGGATATAAGCCAGCCGCAAAGTGACTTGTTGGAACAAATAAAACAACTCGGCAACCTCCGCGAACAAGGTCTAATCACAGACGATGATTTTGCGGTGCAAACCAAGAAACTATTAGCGTAAGAAATTTGTTTTCATAAGGAAATAAGGAATGAAGAGAAAACAAGTAGTTTATTTTAGACGCGTTCCTAATAACAAACCTAACTTTTTTGAATGATAGCAAAAACCTTAATCTCCGACGGCATCGTTCCGTTGAGCAGCTCCGACACCACCCAACAAGCGTTAGATTCATTGAGCTATCACCATTTGCAGCATTTGCCGGTGGTAGAACACGGTGTTTTGTTGGGCATTTTGTCAAAGGAGGATTTGCTCCAACGCAAGGACGAAGCCAACGGTAACATCAAAGATTACGCCTTTTCGCTGCACGCTCTACCCGTAGCACTCGAAAGCGACCACCTCTACGAAGTATTGCGCCTGATGAGCCAGTTCAGGCTCAGTTCGCTGCCCGTAGTGAACGCAGAAAATACCTATTTGGGACTAATCACGCAAGAAAATCTGATGTACCAATTTGCAGAAATATCGGCTTTTGGCGAAACAGGAAGTGTGTTGGTGGTAAAAATAGGTGAACATCGGAATTATAATATGAGCGACCTTGTGCGCATCGTCGAGTCGGAAGGTGCGGCAGTGTTGAGCGCTTCTATCAGCTCTGCGCCGTATGTTGCTGCGAAAGAAGTCACGCTCAAAATCAACCGCCAAGAAGTGCGCCCGATTGCTGCTGCGCTGGAACGATACGGCTACACGGTGCAAGGATTTTTTGCAGAGCCAGAGCTAATAGATGCACTGCACGAGCGATACGATGCTTTTATGAATTATCTGAACGTCTGAATTATTTACTCAAGACGGCGTAGAAAACCAGCCGTTTTGGTAGCCTTCTTGCTCAAGTCGGCGGCGTTCTTCGGCTTGGCGGAGCAGCTCGGCTTCGATGCGCCGCTCCTCTTTGGTTTTTTCAAAAGTATCCGAAGGTAGAAAGAAAGGTCGCTCGTGGCGAGGCACTTCATCAGCAAATGGATTTTTTTTCAGCTCGTCTTGCTCGATTACTTCTTTGTAAAAATAAGCCGTAAAAATTCCAGACAGTCCACCCAGCAAGTGACTTTCCCACGAAATACCCTCTTGGTTCGGTAAAACTCCAGCCAACATTCCGCCATATAACACTGTCACAATCAGCCCAAGAATGACCGCTTTTGTGTTGCGCCGAAAAATACCGCTCCACGCAATAAAAGCCACCAATCCATACACCACACCGCTCGCCCCGACGTGATACACAGGACGCGCCATGAGCCAAACCGCCGCTCCCGTAAGAAAATAAATCATCAGCAAACTCTGAACCGCCACACGCGGATAAAAATACAAAATCATGCTGCTCGCCACAAATAACGGAACGCTATTGGAAAAAAGATGCCCAAAATCACTGTGTAACAACGGCGAAAGCAAAATACCTCGCAGACCGAATGTTTCGCGCGGAAAAACACCGTAATAACCCCAATCTCCGTGCGTCAGCACTTGAGCGATGTGGATTAGCCAAATAAATGTCACAAAAGCGAGAGGAATTTTTATTATTATAAAAAAATCTCCGAAAGTTGTTTGCTCTTTATCGTCCATACCTTAAAAACTTTGCAGCCAGAAAAAAAGTTGAAAAATTGAAGAAATAAATTTTTTCGCCTCTGTCATTCCTAAGGAATGAAGAGAAAATAAGGTACTGAATATTGTGACGCAGAATTTTGGGTCAAAACAAGGCAGATTTGAGGCGCAATGCCGTGCGTCGTAACGAAAATCTAACGCAGTTTTGGCTCAAAAGACAAGTCAGAATACAGTAACTTATTTTGGACACGTTCCTAATGAATGAAAACAGCTGGAAAAGAGTAATTTTCGCTTGCATTTGCTAACTTTGTACCCTCAATCAAAAAAAAAATATTTTTTATGAATAAAACTCTCTATCTACTCGACGGTCACGCACTCGTATATCGCGCCCATTACGCCTTTATGAGCCGTCCGCTCATCAACTCCAAAGGCTTGAACACTTCGGCTATCAATGGCTTCGTGCGCTCGCTTTGGGAGATGCTTCAAAAACAGCAGCCGAGCCACATAGCGGTCGCTTTCGACCTCCCAACTCCGACTTTCCGCCACCTGATGTACGAACCCTACAAAGCCAACCGCGATGCGCAACCCGAAGACATCACGGCGGCATTCCCCTACATCGAAGAAATTATCCGCGCTTTCCAGATTCCCGTAGTCACTTGCGATGGGTTTGAAGCCGACGACGTGATTGGGACGCTCGCCAAGCAAGCCGAAAAAGAGGGTTTCAAAGTGTTTATGGTCACGCCCGACAAAGACTACGGACAGTTGGTGTCCGAAAATATTTTTATGTACAAACCCGCTCGAATGGGCAACGAGGTCGAAATCTGGGGAGTCCCCGAAGTAACCGCCAACTGGCAAATCAAACGCCCCGAACAAGTCATCGACGTGTTGAGCTTGCAAGGCGACGCAGTGGATAATATCCCCGGAATCCCCGGAATCGGACCCAAAACCGCAGCCGTATTGCTCGAAAAGTACGATAATTTAGAAAATATCATCGCTCACGCACACGAACTCAAAGGCAAACAACGGGAGCAAGTAGAAAATTTTGCGGAGCAAGGACGCATCTCGCGCCGACTCGCAATCATTGACACAAACGTTCCCGTACAGTTCAGTGATGAATTATACGCTGTCACAACACCCGATAAAAGTCGTCTGGCTACCATCTTCAAAGAGTTGGAATTTAGAAGTCTTGCAGACAGTATTTTGGGTAAAACGTCAATAGAAACCCCACAAGCAGGTCAGCAAGGCGATCTGTTTGGCGCGCCAACGTCTGCCCCCGCAGCGACCGAACACACACCGAAATTTGCGCCGCCCGTCGCAGAACACGCTGTCGCAGAAAAAAATATTGACAATACGCCACACACTTATCACCTGACAGATACTGCCGAAAAACGAGCCAGTCTAATCGCTTTATTGGCTTCGCAAAGCGAATTTTGCTTCGATACCGAAACGACCAACATAGATGCCAACCAAGCCGAATTGGTCGGTCTTTCATTCTCTGTCGCACCCTTTGAAGCCTATTATGTACCGATCCCTACGCAGCAAGATGAAGCGCGTAAAATCGTCATAGAGTTCAAACAACTGTTTGAAAATCAAGATATTGTAAAAATTGGACAAAATATTAAGTTCGATATTATCATGCTCAAATGGTATGGAGTAGAAGTCAATGGCAGCTTTTTGGACACCATGTTAGCGCACTACATTTTAGAGCCAGAATTGCGGCACGGCATGAATTATTTATCCGAAACTTACCTCGGCTACGCGCCTGTTTCGATAGAAAGTTTGATAGGTAAAAAAGGTAAAAATCAAGGCTCTATGCGCGACGTGGCTACCGAAAAAATATCACAATACGCCGCCGAAGACGCAGATGTCACATTACAGCTAAAAAATATTTTATTTCCAAAAATAAAAGAAGAAGGTTTTGAAAAATTGTATGTAGAAATGGAAGCTCCGCTCGTCGGCGTGCTTGCAGATTTGGAGTTTGAAGGCATCAAAGTAGATGCACCGTTTTTGGAAGCCTACTCCGTAGAGTTGGAACATAAAATTCGGACGGTAGAACAAAAAATCTATGTCGGCGCAGGCACTCACTTCAACATCGGCTCTCCGAAACAAGTAGGCGAAATCCTTTTCGACCGACTGAAACTCCCGTACCGTTTCAAAAAAACAAAAACTGGACAGTATTCTACCGACGAAGATGTACTTTCCGAAATGGCTCCAAGCTCCGAATTGGTCCAAAATATTCTTACCCATCGCGGTCTGTTGAAACTAAAATCTACTTATGTAGATGCGCTGCCGCGAATGATTAATCCCAAGACGGGACGCGTACATAGCTCTTTCAACCAAGCTCTGACTGCCACAGGACGTTTGAGCAGCAACAATCCCAACCTCCAAAATATCCCAATCCGCACCCCCGAAGGCAGCGAAGTGCGGAAGGCTTTCGTGCCGCGCGATGCCGACCACGTCCTCCTCTCGGCGGATTATTCGCAGATAGAACTGCGGCTGATTGCGGAGATTAGCAACGACGAAGCCATGCTCGCCGCCTTCCAGTCGGGTCACGATATTCACCGCGCCACGGCGGCGGGAGTCTATAACGTACCGCTCGACCTCGTGACCGCCGAGCAACGCCGCAACGCCAAAACGGTCAATTTTAGCATCACTTACGGCGCAGGTGCATCGAACCTTTCGCAGCAATTAAGCATCTCGAGGACAGAGGCGAAGCTGCTCATTGAGCAGTATTTTGCACAATACAAAGGGCTGAAAAAATATATGGAAAACACCATCGAGTTTGCGCGCAGCAACGGCTATGTCAGCACGCTGCTTGGCAGACGGCGTTGGCTCCGCGATATTGACTCTCGCAACTCCTTGGCACGCAGCAACTCCGAGCGCATCGCCATCAATACGCCGATACAAGGCACGGCGGCGGACATGATAAAATTGGCAATGATTCAGATTCACAAAGCGTTGAAAGAACAAAATTTGCAAACAAAAATGATACTGCAAGTACACGATGAATTGGTGTTTGACGTACCGAAATCAGAGTTAGATATCGTCCAGCCGCTCATCAAAGAAAAAATGCAAAACGCTATCCCCAACCTTCGAGTGCCGATTTTAGTAGAAGTCGGAGTGGGTAAAAATTGGTTGGAGGCGCATTAAAAAAACAGCCGAAGTGCGTCACACACTCCGACTGTTCTCTCTTTTATTAAATCACATTTTTCTAATTACCTAATCTTAATTTTGTCCGTTTTTCACCGCTTTTATCGGCGCACATGGCACTGCGCCGCAAGGTCCGTTGGGAGGTGCGGTCACATTACTACTGCACGGTGGCACGGGATTGAGCGTTATTGTTTTGAAACACGCATTGTTTTTTAAATCTCTAACAGTGAGTGTGAAAGCCGTATTGTTGGCTATCAAATTGCCGCTGCTTCCTACTGTTACAGCAGTTCCATACTGTGCAAACCCTAATGGGTTGCCGCCTGTGCCGTCCGTATTTGCCAAATTTACTACCTCATATTGCGCACCGCCACTGATGGCAGTCGCATTAACGCTTACCGTAAAATAATCATCTTGCGCTCGGCGGTTCGTACCATTGTTGTTACACACCGATTGTGTCTGCTGCGTAATCGTGATAGAACACGGCGCAGCAGGTGGCGGCGGCGGACAAGTCACGGGCGCGGTAGTTACCGCCGCAGAGTTGGGACTGAAACAAGTCGCATCGGCATCGGTCACACATCTGACGACTACCGTTATCGGCGAACTGCCGTAGGTCGGTGCAGTCGCACTCCACGTAGAGCCATTATCGGTAGAATATTCGATACGAGTTCCTGCTCCGCAAGCTGTCGTTACGTTGATAGTTCCTGTAGTAGATGGACAAACATTGTTTGTCACACTCAATGCGGGCGCACTTGGTGGTGTACAAACTATCGCACAAGTTTTGGGTGCGAGTGTCACGGTAATGTCTTTGAAACAACCGCCATTCTGGAAAACTCTCACTGTATAATCTTGGTTTGCCGCAGGATTCGCCAAATTATTCACTATCACGCCGCCTGCGGGTATTGTGGTAGAACCTGCGGCGTAAGTAGCACTGCCCGAATAACTCGAGCCTGATACAAAGGCATATTTATCGGTTGCGCCAAAATTACTCACGGTAATACTGCCATCGCTATTGGCTGTTGCGCCCGTACAGGTTGCGGTATTGGCGGCAGCTATCGCTGCTATCTGCGGCGAAACCGTTACTTTTATTTCTTGCGAAACTCGACATCCTACGTTGGCAGGAGTTGGGTTGATGATGGTATAAACATAATATGTTATTAGTGAGGCTGTAGTATTCGTCGGAAAACTGGCAGCAATACCTAATGTTGCTCTTGCGCCATTGCCTGTGACAGTACCCAACGAAGTACCGCCTGTGTACATTGCTGTACCAGATTGAGGCGAACTGAAATAGACAAAATTAATGCCCGCATTGTCTGACATATCTGTATCTACATACATATTGACAGGTTTTGACCCCGAACACACAGTAGTATCTGCGGAGTGTCCTGTCATTTTGGGACACTGGATAATCAAGCTCACGGGCGGTGGCTCGGAAGGCAATAAACCACCGCCACTGCCGTCGGCGTAGTCTGCGACGTAGGCGAAAGAGTTCCAAGCCAACTGATTTACGAGTGCATCAACTGGAGCTTTCATTTTCCAACATAGTTTTACGCTATCGCCAGGATTGAGTACCATAGAGCCAAAATCAAAAGCAAGTGTCTGGACGGTTGATAAGTCTGAAGGCGGCGTTGATGTAAAATTTGGATTGTTACAAGCCGCCAAGTTTATCATTGGGTTGGCGTTGGCGGACGTAATGCCTGCCAAGCAAGGCTTTTGCGCCGTGCTGTACATCACAGTCACACCCGTTGGCGGCAGTAGGGCGGCATCTAAAATTGGTCTCCAATCCGACGCTCCGGGATTCACGCGCGGCACATCGTTCAGTATTTTTATGTCATTCACATAAGGTAGCACGTCAATGACTCGTATGTTTTTCATCGGTACGTTGCCGTCGTTATAGACTCTGAGGCAATAATCGGCTGTGCCGCCCGGAATGGTGTGACCAGCTAACGTAAAAGCACCATCTAACGAACCTTGTACCGTTTTTTTCGATGACAAACTCGCTTTTCGCAGTACCGTTTGAACGGTATTGTTAGAAGTGATGGGCGCACTTATTTGAGGTGAAGTAATTGTAAAGTTATTATTAATCGTCGAATTCGTTGTTACCGTTGGTTTTACAACTGCTTTGAATTTAATAAAAATACTGGTTTGATAACCTGCACCGCCATACAAAGCAACTGCTGGATTTGGTCCACTATAATTGTTATACCAAGCGTCCCAGTCCCAAGTCCAAGCCAGATTTTGTCCCGACTGCGTAAAAGTGGGTTGCGGCATAATGAGAGCTTTGCCACCAAACGATATTAAATTACACCCACCACCCGTTCCATAAGATTCGTAATAAGTCATTAAACTATTTGAGCAATTATACTCTGTTGCTGGTATTTGGACTGCCTGTGTAGGTACGATACCATTGTAAGTACCATTGGTGGTAGAAACCTGCGATGCTCCTATCACAAACCAAGAGTTTGGCACGTAGGTAACGCCTGCGGGCAAAACATCGGTAAGGGTGAAATTTTTCAAATAGTCTGTTGCTTTGTCATCATTAGCAACCCGCAAAACATACTCCACGGTATCAGAAGGTGATACATTTTCAGCAGTACTACTACTGAAAGCACGTCTTCCATTGCCATAAGTTTCCAACACTTTTGATAAAAGTTTATCGACCGCTGGTATTGGGGCTTTATCTTTCACCAAAACCGTAAGTGACGCGTCAGGGATAGTCAAAGGGCTTGATGAGGTATATTTTGCCGTATTTGTAAAATTAGAAGGCGTAACTACTGGTACTGACGCTGCGGCTACTATCGTCCCACCCGAAATAGTGTACGGGTGCGTATTTACCAATGTTACATAATTAACTGTTGGCGAAAGATAATCGTTTTGCGAAGTTCCTGCAAAAATATCAACAGTAAAAGTGAAAATGATTTCTGAAATATAGTCGGCTGGATTTGTCAAAAATGCACTTACTGGAATAAAAGTACCTCTATCGATTGTTGATAACGGGGCATAGGTATAAATTGTAGGCTGTCCGTTGATTTTGTAGCTGAAATTTGCCCTCGGCACACTTCCTCTCCGTAAACCAGCAATTTCGGTAATATTAATCTGTGGCGGAACAGGGTCGATGATAGTCAGATTCTTAATACTCGCATTGCCTTCATTACTAAATTCAAAATTAAAAGCCCCTTGATAACCAACAGAAGTATTGGAATTTCCATATTTATTTGTTTTCATCACATAGTTTGGGGACACAATAGCCCCTGGCTGTGTACTTACCTGTGGATAAGTTATCGGCGAGCCTGTGCCTGGCGTACCCGTTCCATCTACATCATTTTTAAAGTTCGAAGTAGGATCATTTGTAGAAAAGGTTGGTGAAGGAAACACGATGATAGGAGAAAACTCCCAGCATACGCCCGGCTCAATGTAGGTTCGGTTATTGTAAGTAGCATCGGGACCTTCAGTCCAAGTAATGTTATTACCACTAATCGTTCCGCCGTCTGTAAATAGAATTTGAGCACCCGCTGGTAAGTAGTCTGTAACACTAAAATTTGTATTGGTAACACCACC
>JAYWGG010000057.1:0-8584 GCA_043778415.1 Saprospiraceae bacterium | reverse complement strand
ACATGGATAAGTTCATTCAAAATATCATTTATTTTTCGCTGCGGCATCGAATGATTGTTTTTCTCATGACAGCCGTTTTGGCGGTCGTGGGCGTATTCAGCTACCTCAATACGCCGATAGAAACCTTCCCCGATGTGACAAATACCCAAATCGTCATCATCGCACAATGGGCGGGAAGAAGCGCGGAAGAAGTCGAAAAATTTGTTACCATTCCGTTGGAAGCCTCTCTTAATTCGGTGCAAAAAAAAGCCAATCTTCGCACTACGTCTGCCTTCGGCTTGTGCTATATTCGTATTATTTTTGACGACGATGTTGATGACGCTTTCGCACGCCAGCAAGTGATGAGCAGACTTGGAAGCGTGGATTTGCCAGACGGAGTAAAGCCAGATATGCAGCCGCCTTACGGTCCGACGGGCGAAATTTTTCGATACACGCTAAAAAGTAAAACTCGAAATATTAGAGATTTGACGACCATTCAGAACTGGGTTTTGGACAAACAATTCAAGTCCGTGCCGGGAGTTGCGGACGTAAATAGCTTCGGAGGAGAAGAAAAAATCTACGAAATCACGGTCAATCCCAATATGATTGCCGACTATAATTTGTCGCCACTGGACGTGTACAGCGCGGTTTCAAAAAGCAATATCAACGTAGGCGGAGATGCCATCGAACGAAATGGACAGGCGTATGTGGTGCGAGGAATTGGAGTTTTAAACGATATTAGTGACATCGAAAATATCATTATTACCAATATAAATTCTGTTCCGATTCTCGTCAAGAATGTAGCGCAAATCCGCGAAAGTGGCAAACCACGACTTGGGCAAGTCAGTCGCGACACGCTCGGCGACGTGCTGGAAGGCATCGTAGTGATGCGAAAAGGCGAAAATCCGAGCGAAGTTTTGGATAGAGTGCGTGCAAAAGTGGAAGAACTGAACACTTCAATTCTTCCCAGCGACACCAAAATTGATGTGTTTTACGACCGCACGCGCCTGATGGATTTTTGCACCGAAACGGTTCTCCACAACCTATTGGAAGGAATTTTGCTCGTAACATTCATAGTTTTAATTTTTATGGCGGACTGGCGGACTACACTTACTGTTTCGATTATCATTCCGTTGGCTCTACTTTTCGCCTTTATGTGTATGCGTATCAAGGGCATGACTGCGAATTTACTTTCGATGGGCGCGGTAGATTTTGGGATTATTATTGACGGTGCAGTGGTGATGGTAGAAGGTTTGTTTGTAGTTTTGGACCATAAAGCGAAGGAGGTAGGAATGGAAAAATTCAATAAACTTGCCAAATTGGGTTTGTTCAAAACAACTGCTACCGAAATGGGAAAATCAATTTTTTTCTCCAAACTCATCATTATTACTTGCCTGATGCCGATTTTTGCGTTCCAAAAAGTAGAGGGCAAAATGTTTTCGCCTTTGGCTTGGACGCTCGGTTTCGCTCTTTTTGGAGCTTTGATTTACACTTTGACTTTGGTACCAGCCCTTTCGAGTATCTTGCTCCGCAAAAATGTACGCGAAAAACACAATTTTTTTGTGGAAGGAATTACAAACGGCGTTAGCAAAATGTTTGACTTTACTTACGCACACAAAAAATTAAGTTTACTCGTATCTGTGACAGTGATGGCGATTACATTTTACTCAGCTTCTTTTCTCGGTACCGAATTTTTACCCCAACTCAATGAAGGTGCGCTTTGGGTAGAAGCCGAACTTCCGATGAGCGTTTCGCTCAATCAAGCGCAAGAAGTTTCGACCAAAATGATTCAGATTTTGAGTAAATTTCCAGAAGTGCAGCAGACGCTCTCGCAAGTTGGGCGCACCAACGATGGTACAGACCCAAAAGGATTTTTCAACGTGCAGGTGCAAGTGGACTTGAAAGAGAAAAAATACTGGCGCAAAAATTTGTCCTCCGAGCAACTCATCGCCGAGATGGACGCTGAAATGGTCAAACTTCCGGGTATTGTTTTTAACTATTCGCAGCCGATTCTCGACAATGTGCAAGAAGCGGTAGCGGGCGTAAATGCAGCAATGGCAGTAAAAATATTTGGAAAAGATTTTGAAAAGTTGAACCAATTAGCGGATTCTACGATGGAAGTTTTGAAAGGTATCAAGGGCGTAGAAGACCTCGGGATTCTACGAAATCTCGGACAACCCGAGTTTAGAATTGACCTCGACCAAAAGAAAATGGCACTTTATGGCGTGAATACCGCAGATGCTAATTCGGTCATCGAAATGGCTTTGGGTGGAAAAGCGGCTACCCAACTCTACGAAGATGAACGAAAATTTGACATACGGATTCGCTACCCGAAAGAGTTTCGTGACAATGAAGAAAAAGTTAAAAATTTGATGATTCCTGCCACCAACGGAGTCAAAATCCCACTCAAAGAAATTGCGGATATTTCGACTCGCACGGGAGCGTCGTTCATCTATCGGGACAATAATATGCGCTATATTGCCGTAAAATTCAGTGTTCGCGGGCGTGATTTGGGCGGTACTATCGCCGAAGGACAGCAAAAATTAGACGCAAAAGTAAAACTCCCGCAAGGTTACAAGCGCAGTTGGAACGGCGAATTTGAGAACCAAGTCCGCGCCACCAAAACACTCGGCAACGTGATACCGCTTTGTTTTATCGCGATTTTCTTGATACTTTTTATCACTTTTGGCAACGGAAGCGACGCTTTTCTGGTCATCTTGAATGTTCCGTTTGCTCTGATAGGCGGTATTTTAGCCCTTCATATTACGGGAATAAATTTCAGTATTTCGGCAGGAATTGGATTTATCGCACTTTTTGGCGTTTGTATTCAGAACGGAGTTATCCTTATTTCGGTCTTCCGAAAAAATCTTCTCGCCAAAATACCGCTTGACGAAGCCATAAAAGGTGGCGTACTTTCGCGCGTCCGAGCGGTCGTAATGACCGCACTCATGGCAGCCATCGGACTTATCCCCGCAGCCATTTCGACGGGCATCGGTTCCGAAACGCAGAAGCCGCTCGCCATCGTCGTTATCGGCGGTTTGGTGACGGCGACCATTCTTACTTTGCTTATTTTGCCCATTATTTACTCTTTATTTTATCGCTTTGTCCACAATCGAAAAAATAGAAAATTGGTCAAAAACTTCAATGCGATTGCTTAAAAAAATAAAAAAAGCCAATTTCTTTCACGAGAAATTGGCTTTTTTATATTCACTTGGACAACATTTTTCGGAGAGATTTTTCCACAAGCAGCTTTTGTATTTTCGTTACTTCGAAAGAATAAATAAAATTATTTTTATCGCTCGTGACATTGATTGCAACTTGTATTTTAACTCTTTGCAAATAATTTAAAAATCCTTCATGAAAAATATTTGCACCATTTTTTTGCATCATTCCGCCCAAATCTTGAATCAAATCGGGAACAAAAGCGAACTGTTTTAAGAAATTTTGAATATCCGAAGCATTAAATTCTCTTTCAGAAGCAATCGAAAAATCAGCTTTTTCGTACCAATTACTGCATTTCCATTCAGCATACACCAATAGTAAAGTATCCAAATCGATAAAAATAATTGGGTCTTTTTGGATAATAAAGAACTTTTTTGCCATATATTTAATTATTGGGCTGCGGATACCAACGATACCCATATCTGCGTAAAAATTGATTTCTTTTCTTTAAAATTCGGTTGGCAGCGAAATTGCGTACGTTGTATTTTACAGGACTTGCGATAATTGTGACCAATCTAATTTTTTCATCTTGTGACAGGGTTGAAAAAGGCTTGTTGTAGTGAAATTGGCTCGCATCAGAAAGTCCGTACACATTATCT
Organism: Saprospiraceae bacterium; assembly: GCA_043778415.1. GTDB lineage: Bacteria > Bacteroidota > Bacteroidia > Chitinophagales > Saprospiraceae > JAYUHK01. Next base: position 4,784 of record JAYWGG010000057.1, on the reverse strand, counting down.
CCCCATTCGATAGCATTCAAATACAACTCCAAGACACGCTGTTTGCCCAAAATAAAATCAAATTCTACGGCAGCTATTAGCTCAATATATTTCCTAAAAAAGTTGCGATGAGGCGTTAAGCAAAGCGTCCGAGCCAACTGTTGAGTGAGCGTAGATGCGCCATGCTTATATTTTCCAGTCTTCATTTTTGACGTAATCGCTTGATTAATAGCACTAATATCGAATCCGTGATGCTGATAAAAACTCTGGTCTTCCACACAAAGCACCAAATTTTTAAAATCTTGAGGAATATTTTCGTACGGAATAAAAGTCGGAGCGTGTAGTTTTGAAAGACCAAAACCAACTCTATAAACCATCAATGGAGTGATAGTAGGATTGAATATTTTTAGATAAATAGCGATAAAAAAGAACAGTGCAAATAAAAAACAATTAAAAAAAATAGCAAATTTTGTGACAAAAATAGAAACAATTTTTAGGTTTTCTAATTTACTCCGATTTTTAGCATTTTCTAACGCCTCCAATATTTTCGCCTTAAAAAATTCATACTTTTCAGACAAATTGAGCATCTTTAAATGTTTATTTTTTGTGTTTCTCGCCGTCTGTCTTTTGTTTCGCAGCGCAATAAGTAAGTATCCAAAGTTTGTTTTTTAATTTCATCACTTATTGTTGTATTTTTTTCATACAAATTCTTCAAATTTCTTTGTCGAGCAGCTTCAAAAAGCGATACCGCTGCCGCCACCGACACATTCAGACTCGGCACCATACCGACTTGGGGTATCAAAAAATTTCCGTCACAAAAAGCCAAAGATTTTTCAGTTATCCCCAAATGCTCGCCTCCAAAAAGCAACGCTACAGAGTCCGACAAATCCAATTCGTAGAGTGACACAGAGTCCTCTGCAAGATGGGTAGCAAATATATTTTTGTAGTTTTTTTTGACCGCTCCAAAGCACAAATCTGCGTCTGTATAGTAGTGAATATCAAGCCATTTGCGAGTTCCAGCAGAGGTTCGCTTGCCCAATTTAATAGTTTCTTTGGCAATATTTTCGTCCGTATAAAGCACGAATATCTCGCGCACGCCGACCGCATCACAAGAGCGCATGATAGCACCGACGTTGTGCAAATCAACTACATTTTCTAAAATTACGGTCAAATTACCCTGTCGCATTTCGGCAACTTTCTGAATTTTTTTTAATCGTTCTTCATTCATTTATTGCGCTTTCTGAAAGTACATATTTTTAAATTCAAGAATTTGTACCGACTTGTTTTCATATTTTTGAATATCGCTACTTTCGCCAATTCTACCGCTTCTATCCGCCCTAAAATCAAAAAAAGTGTGCAACATTTCTATCTTTTCGGAAGTCAGATATTGAGGAAAACCTATCCCATATTTATCCAACAAATCTCCAAAATAATAAGTCACATCGTAGCCTATAAAAGCCGCATTTTCGGGCGCAGTTTGGTATTCAGAAAAATAATTTTTTTTAAATTCCTTGACCGCAAAATTATCATTGTCTATAAAAATATTACTGCTGATATGAAGGTTTAGATTTTCATAAATTTCATACCCAATTTGTGTAAAAGTTGTCCATTGCGGCATGCCATATACCTCTACTTTATTATTTTTTCGGGCGTTCTCAATTTTGCGAAGCAAAGCCGCCACAAACCCCTCACTGCTCCATGACGGAACGATAAAAACAGTAGTTTGCCCCTTCAAAATATAAGGCGCAATATCCACAGAACTGAGCGACGCTGATTCGTCATCTGTGACAAGCTCTTTGAGCTTATCGCCACCTAATTTTTTGTTTTCTTCTTGAAAATAAGTCAATGCACCGCTCTCATTTGCCTTATTTCTACATATCAAAACAACCTGATTGGACCTATATTTGGCACGAATATTTTTCATAATCGCCTCACAATGAGTCTTTAAGCTCGGATTGACTTGTATAAAGTTTGGATTTTCCACCACTGCATTTGCATCGCTTGGGTAATAAGGCGAAATAAATATTTTATTATTATTTTTTGCAAAATCCGCAGCAATTTTGACATTATTTTTTGCCGCTGGACCAATAAAAATATCCGAATTTCTGGCTGCTGGAAGCAACAAAAGTTTCTGCAATTCTGCCTCTGACGCTTTTGTATCAAAAACCGAAACTTTCAACTTTTTACCTTCATTTTCTAACTTTTTTAAGGCTAATTTTGCTCCCGCATAGAAGTTGGTCGCCCAGTCTGACTTATCAAATAACTCTTTAGAATCGTTAGAAGTTTTGTCGCTAAAAAAAGGTAAAAAAATCGCAATTTGATGTATATTTTTTTTATTTTTTTGCTTTTTTACAGCTGGCTTTTCTTCGCTATTTTTTGGAAAATCCGAATCTTTAGGCTCTGAATTATCTACCGTACTGTTTTTAACTTTCTCATATTTTCCTGTCACAGGATTGTAAATTTCTACCTCATTATTGCTTGTTTTCGGTTGTGAAGGATTATTAGACCTCGCTGGTCCAGAACTCATTTTCGCAACGTCGCAAGATGTCACGAAAATTAGATAAAAAAACATAAATAAAGCGGATATTCTTACCTTTATTGCTGACATAAATTAGTTAATTTTCAAATTTTTAGTGGTATTTTCGATACTTTTTTTCGTTACGCCTCGCATAATTCGCCAATTAAAGTTCCACTTGTGACTCCGACTACTTTGACTGTCACATAATCGCCTTTTTTGACAATATTATTCTGTGGAAAAACGATAACTTTATTTTGCGAGTTTCGACCGCGATATTCTAAATCCGACTTTTTAGAAATTCCGTCCACTAAAATTTTATAGGTTTTTCCAATATCTTGCTGATTGTGAACCAAAGAAATTTCTCTCTGCAAAGTCTGTATTTCGGTAAGTCTTCGCTTTTTGACAGCTTCTGGAATATCGTCGGCGTACTTTTTTGCGGCTGGCGTTCCTGGTCTTTCCGAATAAAAAAACATATAAGACATTGAATATTTTGCGTAGCGAATCATCGAAAGCGTGTCCTCGTGTTCGGCTTCTGTTTCGCTACAAAAACCCGCAATAATGTCGCTTGATATGGCACAATCAGGCAAAATTTCGTAAATTCTATCAATTTTTTGCTGATACCATTCGCGGTCATAAGTGCGGTTCATCAATTCTAAAATTCTTGAATTTCCGCTTTGCACAGGCAAATGTATGTAATTACAAATATTTTCGTACTTTTTGATGATATACAATACTTCATCATCAATGTCTTTCGGGTGCGATGTAGAAAATCGAATCCGCAAATCAGAATGTACGCAAGCAACCATTTCCAACAAATTAGAAAATGTCACAATTTTATCATTTTCTGGATTTTTCCACTTGTAAGAATCCACATTTTGACCCAACAAAGTAACCTCTTTGTAGCCTTGCTCGAAAAGCTGCGCCGCCTCCGCTACGATGCTAAACGCATCGCGGCTGCGCTCGCGACCGCGCGTATAAGGCACCACACAGAACGAACACATATTGTCACAACCACGCATGATGCTGATAAAAGCGGTCACGCCGTCGCTGTCCAATCTCACTGGATTGATGTCGGCATAAGTTTCTTCGCGGCTCAAAAGCACGTTAATACTGCGTTCTCCGTCTTCGGCGGTAGTAAGCAGCGCAGGCAAATCCCGATAAGCATCGGGACCAACTACCATATCAACTAATTTTTCTTCCTCCAGAAATTTCTTTTTCAGCCGCTCCGCCATGCAGCCAAGCACTCCGACCAACATTTCTGGTTTTCGCTTTTTTGCTTTTTCAAAAACCCGCAATCGCTTCCGCACAGTTTCCTCCGCCTTCTCGCGAATCGAGCAAGTGTTAATTAATATCAAGTCACTATCTTCCATATTTCTGGTAGAAATATATCCAATCTCGCCTAAAATAGAAGCTACAATTTCGCTGTCCGAAAAATTCATGGCGCAGCCATAGCTTTCAATATAAAACTGCTTTTTGCCTGTCACATTTAGCAAATTATTTTCCTTAAAAAAAACATCTCCTTGCTTGCTCTCATCTATCACTTTTGAGTCAATATCAAGAATAGTCGGATTGTTATCGTACATATTTTTACAAAATTTATTACTCCAAAACTTTAATTTTTATCCAAAATGTTTCGTGCAAAGATAACAAAAATGTAGCTAATTTTTTGATTTTTAACCCAAAGCGTATAAAAGTTGCTTTGTTTTGTGTGTAAAAATAAAATATTTTGCCAAAAAATAGTTCTAATCCAAAAAACATTTACTTTATTGGACTTCATTAAGAAGCGAAATATAAAAAGTAATTTATTTTAAACGCGTTCCTTAGTCCTAAATTATCATTTTATCAATCGTATAATTATGCAAACAGGCTTACAATCAGCAGATTATTTTGTTTTTTTATTGTATTTTTTAATCATTACGAGCTACGGTATTTGGATTTATCGCTCCAAAAATCAGGCTGCACAAAGCTCAAAAGATTTTTTTCTCGCAGAAGGCTCTCTCACTTGGTGGGCAATTGGCGCGTCTTTGATTGCTTCTAATATTTCTGCCGAACAATTCATCGGAATGTCCGCCTCTGGATTCGCATTGGGTCTGGCGATTTCGAGCTACGAATGGATGGCTGCGCTAACGCTGGTCATCGTAGCTATTTTTTTTCTACCTATTTACCTCAAAAACCGTATTTCCACGATGCCACAATTTTTGGCTCGCCGCTACAACGAAGGAGTCAGTCTGATGATGGCAATTTTTTGGCTTTTTTTGTACGTATTCATCAATCTTACGTCTATCCT
>JAYWGG010000056.1:0-2929 GCA_043778415.1 Saprospiraceae bacterium | reverse complement strand
AAAAGTACGGCAGATATGCAAGCAGAATTAGGGAATCCAGACTTTAAATACGAAATCGCTTGTACCGAAGTTTGTGGTCGTAGTCATTTTGCCATGAGATTAATTTTGGTGGTAGATGAACCAGCGGAGTACGAAAAATGGAAAAAGGAACAAAAATCTTTGTTAGCTTCAAAGCCTGAGTTTTTGGAAAAAGTACCTGCGGGTTTGAAAGCAAAGGCAATGAAATATCTTCCTGCGGAAGCATCATCAGATAGCACTACCGCTTCAACGATAAATGCTGTACCGACGGTGGCAAAATTAAGATAATCAAGAATCTATTAAATCTAAAAACATAATAATAACATGGCAGAAGTCGCACACGCAGAAATTCATGTTCACGAACATGATGAAGCACACGAGCATCATGAGTTGAGTTTCATCAGAAAATATATTTTTTCTGAAGACCATAAAGTCATTGCGAAACAATACCTTATCTCAGGTATTGTTTGGGCGTTAATCGGTGGTTTTTTATCATTGGTCTTTCGTTTACAATTAGGCTTTCCAGGAATTGATATGAGTATCTTAAAACCAGTTTTGGGGGAAAGATGGTTTGACGAAGCGGGTAAATTAGACCCAAATTATTACATAGCACTTGTAACAATGCACGGTACTATCATGGTATTTTTTGTATTGACAGCAGGTTTGAGTGGTACTTTTTCAAATTTTCTTATCCCATTGCAGATAGGGGCAAGAGATATGGCATCGGGTTTTATCAATATGTTGTCATATTGGTTCTTCTTTATGGCAAGTGTAGTAATGATGTATTCATTGTTTCTCAATACAGGTCCGTTTTCGGGCGGCTGGACGGCGTATCCGCCGTTGAGCGCGTTGCCACAGGCATCGGACGGCTCCAAAACAGGAATGACACTTTGGATTGTCAGTTTAGTTCTGTTCGTGGTATCGGTACTTCTTGGGGGTATCAACTATGTCACAACAGTATTAAACTTGAGAACCGTCGGAATGACAATGTGGCGTTTGCCGCTCACTATTTGGGCGTTTTTTGTGACTGCTATTTTAGGTATATTGTCTTTTCCAGTGTTGGCATCGGCGTTTTTCTTATTGACATTCGACCGCAGTTTGGGAACAAGTTTTTATTTGAGTGAAATATTCATTGACGGAAAAGCGTTGGACAATGTAGGCGGAAGCCCAATTTTGTACCAACACTTATTTTGGTTTTTGGGACACCCCGAAGTGTATATCATTATTTTGCCAGCGATGGGAATTGTGTCAGAGGTACTGTCTGTCCATGCCCGCAAGCCGGTTTTTGGTTACAAAGCAATGGTGTTTTCGATATTAGCAATCGGATTTTTGGCGTTCATCGTTTGGGCGCACCACATGTTCCTTTCGGGAGTCAATCCGTTTATAGCGAATTTCTTCGTGGTTTTCACACTCATTATTGCCGTTCCATCGGCGGTAAAAGTATTCAACTGGATAGCGACACTTTACGGTGGAAACATACGTTTCAACTCTGCGATGTTGTTTGCCATTGGGTTCGTATCGATGTTTATTTCAGGCGGTTTGACAGGAATTTTCTTGGGCAACTCTGCGATTGATATTCAAATGACAGATACTTATTTTGTAGTCGCTCACTTTCACATCGTGATGGGCATTGCAGCGTTCTTCGGTATGTTTGCAGGTATTTATCACTGGTTTCCAAAGTTGTACGGACGCTTTATGAGCGAAACTTTAGGTAAAATTCACTTTTGGGGAACGCTTGTAGGTGCTTACGCAATATTCTGGCCAATGCACTATATGGGAATGGCGGGCGTACCACGTCGTTACTACAAGTTCGACGTGTTTGAGTCCTTCTCTCACTTCAAGGAGATGAACCAGTTTATTACTATTGCTGCGATTGTGGTTTTTGCTTTGCAAGTTTTATTTGTTATTAATTTCTTCTACAGCATTTGGAAAGGAAAGAAAATGACCGAAAAAAATCCTTACGGCGCAACAACTCTCGAATGGACAACTCCTATCGAACACGTACACGGCAACTGGAAGGGAAAAATACCTTCGGTACACCGTTGGGCTTATGACTACGGAAAAGGTGGAGTAGAGTTTACGCCACAAATCCAGCCTATGGCTGAAGGCGAAAAAGACGGCGGACATTAATTTTTTTTAGAAATAAAAATACAAATTGCAATCAACTTCAAATATCGACTGGGCAGCAGCCGCTTCCCAAAAGCTCAAAGATTATGGGCTATTGGTAAAGTTCAAGCTCAATCTAACGGTTGTGTTCTCGGCGGTCGTGGCTTATTTGGTCGCTTTGCGCGGAGAGTTGAGTTGGTCACTTTTATTGATTTTGTCGTTGGGTGGTTTTTTTGTAACCGCAGCCGCCAATGCACTCAACGAAGTGCTGGAACGCGACTACGACAAATTGATGAAGCGCACCGCCGACCGACCAATAGCTGCTGGGCGAATGAGTGTTTCGGAGGCAGTTTTGGCAGCAGGTATGATGAGTTTGGTAGGAATATCTTTACTCGCTTGGTTCAATCCGATGACCGCATTCTTGGGAACGTTCTCTTTGATTAGCTATGCTTTCGTATATACGCCGATGAAAAGGGTGTCGCCGATAGCAGTTTTGATAGGAGCGATACCAGGTGCTTTGCCAACCGCAATTGGTTGTGTAGCTGCCGAGGGTACGATAACGCCGTTAGCGATAGCTTTATTTGGGGTTCAGTTTTTTTGGCAGTTTCCTCACTTTTGGGCTATTGCATGGTTGGGTCATGAAGACTACACCAAAGCAGGTTTCAACTTACTGCCTTCGAGAGGTGGTAGATTGGATAGTTCGGTGGGATTTCAGGCATTTTTGTACTCGCTTCCTTTATTTCCGTTGGGTTATATGCCCTACGCTTTCGAGCGAACTGGCTTGGTGTCTGTGATAGTCGTGATG
>JAYWGG010000055.1:0-8663 GCA_043778415.1 Saprospiraceae bacterium | reverse complement strand
AAATATCGTCTGGCGAAGCGAAAACTGTTTGAGTCTGGCGGAGCCGACGAGTATTTTTCGCGCGCCGACGGGATTTTTAGGCAAAAACTTTAGAATTTTTACAGAGCACTTGATTTTTTTGGTTACTTTTTTCATCAAGGAAAAAAGTGACAAAAACCAAGTAAATAACTACAAAAACTAAACTCAAATGAGCCAATTTAAAATCCTTGCGTAACATGAGTTACTTGTTTCTAAAATAAAAATGTATGAAAAAAATATCAATCTTATTTGTTGCTATCGCTTGCTTTTTTTTGGCGTGCCAGCCCAAGAAAGACGCACCGATAGTGGAAACAAAGGCGCATTTGAGTCCCGACCAACGCTACGGCGCACTGTTTGACGACGTGCAAAAATCAGAAATTTTTAAGGACAGTAAGACTTTTTGTGACTGTACGCCGACGCTGCCGACCGACGAAATCCTGCGGCTCTACAATCTTCAAAAACAACAATCTGGGTTCAATCTGAAAGGCTTTGTGGATACTTATTTTACGCTGCCTGCCGCCCATTCGGATAGTTTCAAAAGCGATACCTCGCTCTCTTTGGAGCAACATATTCAGAGCCTTTGGTCGCCTCTGATGCGCCAGCCCGACTCTACGACCAACGGAACTTTGCTGCCCTTGCCCAAACCTTACATTGTGCCGGGCGGACGGTTTGGCGAGATTTATTATTGGGATAGCTATTTTACGATGCTCGGCTTGCAGGCGGATAAGCGAACCGACGTTATGACAAATATGCTGGATAATTTTGCGCATCTGATTGATAGACAAGGTTTTATACCCAACGGAAATCGTACCTATTACCTGACAAGAAGCCAACCGCCGTTTTTTAGCCTGATGGTTGGGTTGTTGGCAGAAAGCGAAGGCGACTCAGTATTGGTGAAATATTTGCCACAAATGGAAAAAGAATTTGCATTCTGGAAGTCTGAAAATCCGAAAAATGCGGATTTTTCTCATTGTGTTGAACTCGGTGCAGAAAACTTGCTTTTTCGCTATTGCGACCAAGGAAAAACTCCGCGCCCCGAAGCCTACCGCGAGGACTTGAAAACAGCCCAAAAATCTGGGCGCAACAAGGAAGAAGTTTATCACAATTTGCGCTCTGCGGCGGAGTCGGGCTGGGATTTTAGCAGCCGATGGTTTGCAGATGAAAAAAATCTGACTACCATTCATACGACCGACATTGCGCCCGTTGATTTGAATTGTTTGATTTTTGCGCTCGAAGAAAATATCCACCGCGCCTATTTGCTCAAAAAAGACTACGAGCAAGCCACCAAATGGGAAAAAATGGCGCAGCAACAACGCAGCGACATTCAAAAATATTTTTGGGACTCCAAAAATGGCTTTTACATGGATTATGATTTGAAAAAAAATCAACACACCGCCGTCCCGAATTTAGCTGCCGTTTATCCGCTTTTTTTCAAAATAGCCGATGCCAAACAAGCCGCCGCCGTTGCGAAGCGAATCGAAAAAGATTTTTTGAAAGCGGGCGGACTTATTTCAACGCCCAATCACACAGGGCAGCAATGGGACGCGCCCAACGGCTGGTCGCCACTGCAATGGATGACGATTCAGGGTTTGCGCAACTACGGGCAGGACAAACTCGCCAACACCATCGCCGAGCGTTGGGTCGCGCTTGCCAACAAAGTGTATAAAAAAACAGGGAAAATCCTCGAAAAATACAACGTAGAAGACCTATCGCTCGAAGCGGGCGGAGGCGAATATCCCGTCCAAGACGGGTTTGGGTGGACCAACGGAGTACTTCTTCGGTTGCTCAAAGAGAACAAACCCGATTATAGGAATTGAAAAGGCAGTGGTTGTAGAATGTGGCTAAAATAAATTACCCATTTTTTCTTCATTCCAGTTTCGGATATTTTCGTACCTTTGCACACGGTTTGACGGACTTTTTTTATTGACCAAATACGGCTTACTATTTTGTTGAGTTTATTTCGTGGCAACCAAATTTTTGCAGGATTTGCGCTGCTGCTCTACATCATTCTGCTGCGCTTTTCTACTTTCGCTTTGCCGTCCGATTGGCAGCCGACGGGAGCTGGCGTGTTCTCGCAAGCTGTCTATCACTGGGTAGGGATACATACTTTGGCTGCCAACATCGTGTCCGTTGCATTGATTTTTCTTCAAGCCGTCGCCCTCAATGTTATGAGCGTTCAGTACAGAATGACGGACGAAACCAATTTTTTCGTGGGCGTTTTTTACGCGCTTTTGGCTTGCTACATTCCAGATTTTCTGCATCTTTCGCCTATTTTGATGGCAAATACGTTCATGGTAATTGCTCTTTTTTCACTCTTCGAAACGTATAGGAAACACGCCTGCGCCGACCATATTTTTAACACAGGATTATGGGTTGGGGTCGCCAGTTTGTTTTATAGTAGCACGATTATTTTCATACTTCTTACTTTTTTGGGTTTGGGTATTTTGCGACCATTCAAGTGGCGAGAACGGGTGATTTTGCTCTGCGGATTGGTAGTTCCGCTTTTTTTGACATTCACTTATTACCTCTGGAACAATAAAAGCGATTTTTTTTGGAATGAACAAATTGAGAAAAATGTCAGTTTTCTCAATTTTGTGGGCGAGCTTCAAGCGTTGGATTATCTCAAACTCGGATTTTTTGGCGCATTGCTTCTGATAGCACTTTTCAACGCCAACTCGTATAGCATGAAGCGGAGTATTCAGGTCCAAAAATACCAACAAGTACTCTACGTTTGGCTTATTATTGCAGCCGTTCCGTTGCTTTTTCAGTCCAATATTGGTTTAGAATATTTGCTGATGCTGGTAATTCCGTTGGGATTTTTTCTTTCTTTCACGTTCTCCAAAATGCGCCCATCTGTGGCTGACGCGCTGCATATTTTGCTCTTTACTGGCGCATTGTTGTTTCAATACGTCCATTTGGTAGGATAAAAATATCACAAATCCAATTGGAGCGACATCTATTGACCGTAAAAAATTGTTTACTATTGTTGGAAATACATTTATTTTTTTGTCACCCTATATTTTTTAAAAAATGAAATTTGCTGTTGTTACATTTCCCGGCTCCAACTGCGACGATGACATGGCGTACGCATTGGAAACAACAACAGGTGCGCCCGTTGAGCGACTTTGGCACAAAGACGCAGCCCTGCCTTCCGACGTAGAGTGTGTGGTGCTGCCGGGCGGATTTTCTTATGGCGACTACCTTCGCTGTGGCGCGGTAGCTCGTTTTTCGCCCATCATGCGAGCCGTCATCGAATTTGCCAACAACGGCGGCTATGTGGTAGGCATCTGCAACGGCTTCCAAATCCTCTGCGAGTCTGGCTTGTTGCCGGGAGTTTTGCTGCGCAACGACCGCCAAAAATTTATTTGTAAAAATATTTTTCTAAAAACTCAAACAAAAAAAACAGCGCTCACGCAGCAATTAGACGCGGAAAAAATATTTAAAATTCCCATCGCTCACGCCGAAGGTCGCTACCACGCTGATGCCGCCACGATGCAGGAACTTATCGACCACGACCAAATTATATTCAAATATTGTGATGAAAACGGTAGCATCACAGAAGCCGCCAATCCCAACGGAACTGCGCTCAACATCGCTGGCGTATGCAATCGCCGCCGCAACGTATTCGGCATGATGCCACACCCAGAGCGAGCCGCCGACTCCGCGTTGGGAAATACCGACGGACTGCTGCTGCTGCAAAGCCTTGCGCAATCCAAAAATTAAGATTTTGCCTTTTCCAAATAAAATGTACCAAATAAATCCTTATTATGTTTTTTGAATTATCAGAAGAACAATTAGCTGTGAAAGAAGCAGCTCGCGAAATTGCCCAAAAAGAACTGAAGCCCGGCGTAATCGAGCGCGACTCCAAAATGATCTATCCGACCGAACAAATCCAAAAACTCAAAGAACTTGGGTTTTTGGGCATGATGGTCGCCCCCGAATATGGCGGCGGCGGCATGGACACTTTGAGTTATGTGTTGGCGATGGAAGAATTTTCGAAAGTAGATAATTCTTGTTCGGTCATCGTTTCGGTCAATAACTCACTCGTTTGCGCGGGCATCGAAAAGTACGGCAGCGATGCACAAAAGAAACAGTACTTGACCAAGTTAGCCACTGGCGAATGGATTGGAGCTTTTTGCCTTTCCGAGCCCGAAGCAGGGAGCGACGCTACCAGCCAACGCACCACCGCAATAGACATGGGCGACCACTACCTCGTGAACGGAACGAAAAACTGGATTACCAACGGCGGTTCGTCCCAACTGCACATCGTCATCGCCCAAACGGATACTTCCAAAGGTCATCGTGGTATCAACGCGCTGCTCGTAGAAGCCTCTTGGGACGGCGTAGTAATCGGTGCCAAAGAAGACAAACTCGGTATTCGGAGCAGCGACACGCATACGATTATGTACACAGACGTGAAAGTGCCAAAAACCAACCGCATCGGCGACGACGGCTTTGGGTTCAAATTTGCGATGAAAGTCCTTTCTGGCGGTCGCATCGGCATCGCTTCGCAAGCACTTGGCATCGCAGCTGGAGCTTACGAACTTTCGGTTGCTTACGCCAAAGAGCGCGAAGCCTTCGGCAAACCTATCAGCCAACACCAAGCCATTGCGTTCAAATTGGCGGAGATGGCGACCGATATTGAAGCCGCTCGCCTCATGGTGTACCGTGCGGCATGGCTCAAAGATCAAGGAAAAGATTATGATATTGCCAGCGCAATGGCGAAGTTATTTGCTTCGGCAGCAGCCATGAAACACACAGTGGAAGCCGTCCAGATTCACGGCGGCTACGGCTACGTGAAAGAATATCATGTGGAGCGGCTGATGCGCGATGCAAAAATTACACAAATATATGAAGGCACGAGCGAAGTGCAGAAAGTCGTCATTTCGCGCAGCGTGTTGCAGGGAAACTTGTATTTGCCGATATTATAAAAAAATAAAAATAGTATGATTGGAGCTTTTCGTATCGTAACTGTCGCCAATATTCCCGTCCAAATACACTGGACGTTTGGGTTGCTTGTGGCTTGGATAGGCTATTCGGGCTGGACGGAGGGCGCAGATACCGAAACGCTTTTGTGGCTCTATGCGTTGGTTTTCTCACTTTTTTTGTGCGTCGTGTTGCACGAGTTTGGTCATGCGATGGCGGCTCGTCGCTACGGCATCGGGACGCACGACATCACGCTTTCGCCCATTGGCGGCGTGGCGCGTTTGGACAGTATTCCGGAGCAGCCGCGCCACGAGTTTGTAGTCGCCATCGCAGGTCCGGCGGTCAATGTAGCGATTGCTTTGCTGCTGGGGCTTATTTTTGGAGTCGGCTTGCTTTTTCAGAAAGCGAATGTGATGGACGTGATTCGAGAAATGTCGCAGGGCAGCGATTTTCTGATTCGAGAATATGTGTGGCTGGCTTTCGTCTTGCAGTTGATGGTCGCCAATGTGATGTTGGTGCTATTTAATCTGATTCCTGCTTTTCCGATGGATGGTGGGCGTATTTTTAGGGCTTTACTTTCTGCCCGCATCGGTCGCTTGCGGGCTACGCTGATTGCTGCTCGGTTGGGACAAATATTGGCGGTTGCTTTTTTTGTGATGGGTATTTGGAAAGAACAATATGTGACGAGTTTGATAGGAATTTTTGTTTTTTATACTGCCGCCTACGAGTACAAAGCGGTAAAAATGCAGCACGAATACCAACTGCTAAGTTCTCAACAGTCAGCGACAGCCGACGCGGACGAAATTACTTTTGAGATATAAATTAGTTTTTAGTGATTGGTTTTTAATTTTCAGTTTCTTAAGTAATTGAAAACCAATTAGTTACAATGTTGCACAAAAAAAGTGTCCATAAGTTTGGTTTCAATTCTTGAAATGCTCCCGAATTGCGTCCCAAACTAAACCACTTTCAAAACCTTTTCGGAGCGCGTACTGCGCCATGCGTTGATTGCGCTCAAAAATCGAAATTTCTTTTCGGCTGATTGCCAGTTCTCGCTGTTTTTCTTCTAATACCTCTTGCAGCGTATTCAAATATGTCACATTGTCAATAATTTCCATTGCTTTTCGGATACAATATTCGGAAATATGGCGCAGTTTGAGTCCTTGAAGTATCCTTATTTTTCCCCAACGTTTGATGCGAAATTTTCCCCCGACGTATGCTTCTGCGAACCTCTGTTCGCTCAAAAAATTATCTTCTATCAGCACCGCTATAATGTTTTCGCGGTCGTTGCCGTATATTCCCAACTCAATAAGTTTGGTGCGCACCTCGTCATGGCAGCGTTCTTGGTAGGCGCAGAAGTGTCGCAATTTTGCAAGTGCAGCGTCTTTTGAAATATATTTTTTTGGCTTTTCCAATTTCGTGACAAATAATAATAAAATAATTACAATAAAAAATGTATCTTTGTAGTCATAAGAGCGTCTAAAAAAAATAATTTTTTTGTGGCAATTACTCAGCCTACATATACAACAAACTGGCTAAGTTTTCCTCATGGGCATTTTAATGCTCATGGGGCTTTTTCTTGCTCCGAGTGAAGTAAATACTGCTGGATAGTGGTTGATATTTCGACACCGATAGGGTGGAGAACAGTTTGCAGACCGATGGCTTTCGCGCCCAAGATATTGTCTGCATTGTCATCGATAAAAAGTGTTTCGGCAGGCAAAATACTTGCATCTTGCAGCACAAACTCGTAGATATTTGTATTCGGCTTGCGCAAACCCAGAAGATGCGAGTAATAGGTTTTGGTAAAAAACTGTTGGTCAAAATCTACAATTTCATGCGTCTTTTCTAAATGTTGATAAACCCATTCCAAGTGTGCAGTGTTGGTATTGCTCAACACAAAAAGCTGATAACCAGCTTGTTGCAAATTTTTTAGCATCTCAAAACGCTGCGTTTGGAAGCCCAATAGCATTGCGTTCCAAGCGTCAATGATAGTAGTTCGGCTGGCTGCCGAGTGACTGCACGAGCGCAAAATATCCACAAAAGAATCCTCCGAAAGCAAACCCATTTCGAACTGCTCGAAGACGAGTTCTGCACCGTTTTCGGAAAGTCCTCGTCTGAACCGACTGCCCAGCACCCGCTCTAATTCGGAGTCTGTTTTGGCGAGGTCGAGGTCAATGAGGACGTTGCCCAAGTCGAAAATGATATTTTTTATATTTGTAGATTGCACAGCAAGAATTTTTTTCAAAGTTAGACGTTTCGGAAAATATTTTGCCAAATTTTGATATTTTTTTAAGCCCAAAAAATATTTTAAAAAAATATAAAACAAAATGTTTTTTAATTAAAACATTTTGTTTTATATTTGCAGCGTCAATTATTTATTTAAAACAAATAATATTTAAAAAATCATGCCTGCAACAACTACCACCAATTCCAAACAGTCCAAAGCGACTGCTCCCAAAGCCACGCCCGTCGTCAATAAGCAACTGCAACTTTGGAAAAAACTTTGGTTTCCGGCTACTTTATTAGCGATGTTTTTTTTCCTATTTTTCAAAAAAGATATTTGCGTCCAGTTGCATTATGGCGGCGACGCAGCCACCAAAGACGGTACGCCCGTATTGGTAAGCTACAGTGGCAGCCGCAGCTCGTCAGACAGCGAAGAGGCTCTGAATCGGGCATTTATCCAGCGTTTTGCGAAAGTAGCTTTGGGTGAGCAGAAAAAAATCGGCGTTCCCGCAGCGATTATTTTGGCTACCAGCTTGCTACACGCCCAACTCGGCACGCCGAATTTGGCGGCGACAGCCAACAATTTTTTTGAGCTTCCCTGCACCGAAGATTGGCACGGAGCTACTTTTTCGTATCAAGGAAACTGCTATCGCCGCTATCTTACGGCGTGGGAGAGCTTCCGCGACCACAGTTTGTACCTTACTTCTGGCAACTTCGCAACGCTCAAATCGTTGAAAATCAACAAGTTAGAGGAATGGACTGCCGCATTGGAACGCTGCGGATACAGCAAAGGAACTCCCAAATTAGCGGCGCAGCTGATAGGGCTGATAGAAAAATATGAGCTGAACAAACTCTGATTTTTTTTAGAACAATTTATTTATAATATCGGACTCCGCCGCCATACACCCAGCCGACGGTGCCTCGCTTGGTTTTTATCCAGACCCACGGCTGATTGGCTACGGAGCCGTCGGGCATAGTTATTTTTTCGTTGGTTTTGCTTCGGTCGCCCAAAAAAGAGAGTTCCTCATCGAGGCGCAATTTACCCAAAATACCTGCTTTTTGGTTGGGCTTTTTGCGGATTTTCAGACCATCGACGGCGACGTAGAGCTTGGTATATTTTTCGGCTTCTGTCGGTGGAGTTGCCGCAGGAGTTTTAGCTTTGGGCGCGACAGCTTTGGGAGTCGTAGCGACAGGGTTGGCAATCGAAGGTGTATTTTCTTTTCGGGCTGGAGCGGCGGCAGTCGGCGGCGGCGGCAATGGTCGGCGCAAAGTATCTCGAGCGGGCGCAGCCGCAGTAGGCTGTACGGTGGAGTTGTTGTTGTTGGTCGGCATCGTATATTCGTCCTTTTTCCGACCGCATTTGGAGATAGACCAAACCGAAAAGAGGACAAAAAAAATAGCTATCAGCAAATATTCCGTCCGGACAAGGATAGAACGTGGTGGATTTGACATATTTCGTATTTTAGTTGTGCAAAAGTACAGATTATGATTAAAAAAAT
>JAYWGG010000054.1:0-8674 GCA_043778415.1 Saprospiraceae bacterium | reverse complement strand
ACCAAAATCTGCTCTCCCCGATGGTACTTCATTCCAGAACTCAACGCCTCATTTTCCAACGAAGTCTGCTCCCATTTGGAGAGTCCCAACTTCGCCATCACCTTATGAATGTAGGTTTTGAGAGTAAAAAACGTCACTTCTTCGCGGTCTGTCTGCAACCAATTTTCTGAATACTTGCTGCCACTCAAAAACAAACTCAAACGATTGCTTTCAAAAAAATCGTTGTCGCCTACTTTGCGATATATTTTTCCAAATTCAAACAATTTGACATCATTTTGCTGCCGATTTTGGTTGTGCGCAATCGCCTCCAAACCACTGAAAAGCATTTTTGGACGCATCACGTCCAAATGAATATTGGAAGTATTATTAATAAAAACCAATTCTTCTGGCGGCACTAAAGAGTCCTTGAAGTACTCTGATTGAGTCAGCGAAACTGCCATCATTTCCTGAAATCCGTTGGCAGCCAACAAGTCGCCAACTGCATTTTTTATCTGAAAATTATCGGGATATTCGCCTGTTGTGACAGCCATTCTCATATAAGACGGCACTTCTACATTGTCGAATCCGTGTATCCGAAGGATTTCTTCTATCACGTCCACTTCCCGAAGTACGTCGGATTTATTGGTCGGCACGAGTACCGTCAAAGCGTCTTCACGCTCCGAAATAATTTTTATTTCAAGTGCTTGAAGAATATTTTTTATTTTATTTTTTTCAAAATTTATCCCAATTAGTTTATCAATATTTTGATAAAAAAGCTCGATTGGCTTTGCCTCTATCACTTGTGGATAATGGTCTATTACGTCGTTTGCGATAGTCCCACCCGCGAGATTTTTGATGAGCAGTGCGGCGTATTGAAGTGCGTAAACACAGATGTTTGGGTCACTTCCTTTCTCAAATATTTTAGCGGATTCGGTACGCAACAAGTGTCGAGTGCTGCTCTGCCGTATTGAGCGAGGACTGAAATGTGCGGACTCTAAAAAAATATTTACCGTATCATTTGTGACACCCGAATTTATACCACCGAAAACCCCGCCGATACACATTGGTTGGCTATGGCTGTCACAAACCATCAAATCTTTGTCAGAAAGCGCATAGTCTGTATCGTTCAGCGCATGGAATTTTGTCCCTTCGGCGAGTGTTTTTACGAGTATTTTTTTACCCGAAATTTTGTCACAATCAAATGCGTGGAGTGGTTGCCCAAGACTGTGCAACACATAATTTGTGACATCTACCACGTTGTTGATGGAGCGTATTCCGATGGCAGTCAGGCGGCGTTTCAGCCAGTCGGGAGAGTCGCCAATGGTCACGCCTGCGATGCTTACGCCCGTATAGCGAGGACAGGCATCGGTGTTTTCTACCTGCACTTGGATAGGGAGATTGTGATTATCTACTTTGAAGTCTGCTACCGACGGCATTTTCAATTCGGTCTGGTAGCCACGATGGACGGTAAGAAACGCTGCCAAATCTTTGGCTACGCCAATATGTCCCGTAGCGTCCGAGCGATTGGGAGTAAGCCCAATATCTATGACGTAGTCGGTCTGTAAGTCCAAATAATCTTTGGCTTGCATACCGATAGGCGTATCGTCAGGCAAAACCATAATGCCGCTGTGGTCGCTTCCGATGCCGAGTTCGTCGGCTGCGCAAATCATACCTTCGGAGGCTTCGCCGCGGATTTTTCCTTTTTTGATAGTAATTGGAGTGTCGCTGCCGAGCGGATAAAGGGTAGCACCGATGGTGGCGACTAAAACTTTTTGACCAGCCGCTACGTTGGGGGCGCCGCAAACTATAGACAAAGGCTCGTCAGAACCAATTTCTACGCGAGTCAAGGAGAGGCGGTCGGCATCGGGGTGCTTTGCGCAAGATTGAACGAAACCGACTACCACGCCTTTCAAACCACCTTTTATACTTTCGACTTCTTCGATGCCTTCTACTTCTAAACCTGTAGAAGTGAGCATTTCGGCGATTCGTGTAGGGCTGATGTCAGATATTTCAATATATTCTTTAAGCCAGTTGAGCGATACTTTCATTTATATACAGCAACAAAAAAACGCCGTATTTCCGCAGGTTATGTGTGTATTCAAGCGCGTGGACGGATTTAATATTAAATAAAAAATTCGATACAATTTTTTAATATCTAATCGTGCGTCTGGCGTAAAATTTTATTCTTAAAACTCACTTTGTGATTCATCACTCGAAGCGAAAATGGCAAAACGTTTTTAAAAGGATTTAAAAAAATTAACTCCGCAAAGATAATCAAATTTTTGTGAATTTTTTTGAGTTTTTTTTAAACTAAATAGATTGGCGAAAATGCGCGAGCATTTTTTTGGTAGTAATTTGCGAAAGTATTGCTATTTTTGCATAAATTATATTTTGTAATTTTTAATAAAGGAATGAAGAAAAATAAGATACTCAAATTTTTAAAATAAATTCAGTCAATAACAAGGCATTTTGAGGCGCAACGCAGCGTGTTGAAACGAAAAAATAGTGCAGTGGTTGGTCGAATTTAGCAAAAAAAATGGGTAGTTTATTTTAGACGCGTTCCGAAAAAAAACCTTTTATGAATACGCAGCAAGCCAATATTTTTTTAGAAAAAATAAATAATTTATTCAAAAATATGCAGTCGGGTTCGGTTTCTGCTATCGAGCGCGACCTGATGTTGGGCTATATTCGCCGCTTGTACGAATCTTTTTTGGCGGACGAGTCTGCGCCCGTGCCAGCGTCTGCTGTGAAGATAAATGTGCCAAAAAAAGAGGAGGAAGTGCAGGCTTATACGCCGCCGCGCATTATCGTCGTGCCAGACATGGAGCCAGAGCCTGTGGTCGCACCGCCGCCTCGTATTATCGCTGTGCCGCCTTCTGTAGCAGCAGAAATGAGCGTGGCGGAAGTTGTCGCCGTGCCGCAGCCGCCTGTCGCAGCACCCGAGCAGTTGCGATGGCAGTCGCCGCGCGATATTCAAGAAACAGAAACCAACTTGTTTGAACAAAAAGATGTTACGCTCGACCCTTCGGAGCGGCTGACCGCCAACCAGCCTGTCGAAAATCTACACAGTGCGTTGAGCATCAACGAAAAAATCGCTACGCTCAATGACTTATTTGGTGGCGACCATGCGGCGTTCAACGAAACATTAGGAACTCTAAACTCAATGACGGAGTTTGAGCAAGCCAAAGAATTGCTGAAAAAAATGGCTTTTCGGTACGATTGGGCTTCGGCGACGAAAGAACCCAAAGCAAAAAATTTCATCAAAATCGTGCGCAGAAAATTTTTGTAGCCTTTGCTGGAGCTTTCAACTTATCCGACTCCAAACTTTATTTTGTTTAGTCATTTCTTCCATCGGCTGCCGCAGGCAGGCGTGTTCGGGGAGCAAAAGTGACGGGTCGGCATCTAAAATAGACTGCGCCTCTTCGCGCGCCGTTTGCAGTATTCGCTGGTCTTTGGCGAGGTCGGCGATGTGAAGATTCAAAATGCCACTTTGCTGCGTCCCTTGTATGTCGCCCGGTCCGCGCAGTTTGAGGTCGGCTTCGGCGATTTCAAAACCATCGGTGGTGCGCACCATCGTAGCGATGCGCTCACGAGCTTCTGCACTCAACTTGAAACCCGACATGAGGATACAGTGCGATTGGTCGCCGCCGCGTCCTACTCGTCCGCGCAGTTGGTGAAGCTGCGACAGACCAAACCGCTCCGTATTTTCGATAATCATTACAGTTGCGTTGGGGACATTTACGCCGACTTCTATGACGGTAGTAGCTACCATAATCTGCGTTTCTTGTCTGATGAAACGTTGCATCTCAAACTCTTTTTCGGCGGCTTTCATTCGTCCGTGTACGATGCTGATTTGATATTCGGGTACCGGAAATTCTCGCCCAATGGCTTCGTAGCCGTCCATCAAATTTTTCAAATCCAGCGTTTCGGACTCTTCGATGAGCGGATAGACGATGTAAATCTGTCGCCCTTTTCTGATTTCTTCCCGCATCAAGCCAAAAATACGCAGCCGATGATGCTCGGTGCGGTGCTGTGTGGCGATGGCTTTTCGTCCCGGCGGAAGTTCGTCGATAACCGACACGTCGAGGTCGCCGTAGAGCGTCATAGCGAGTGTGCGTGGGATAGGAGTAGCGGTCATCACGAGGACGTGTGGCGGATAAGGGCGGCTTTTTTTCCACAAAGAGCCGCGCTGCGCCACGCCGAAGCGGTGCTGTTCGTCCGTAATCGCCAAGCCCAGATTTTTGTACACTACGGGTTCTTCGATGAGTGCGTGCGTGCCGATTAAGATGTGAATTTCGCCATCTTGTAGCGATTTTAGCAACTCGTTTCGTTTTTTTCCTTTTATACTTCCCGACAAGAATCCTGATTTTAGCCCCAAAGCGTCTGTGTATTGGCTGATAGCGTTGAAATGTTGCTGCGCCAAAATTTCGGTAGGTGCCATTAGGCAAGCCTGAAATCCGTTGTCAATCGCCATCAACATGGCGATAAACGCAACTATGGTTTTGCCGCTGCCCACGTCGCCTTGCAGCAAGCGATTCATTTGGATTCCGACCGCCAAGTCGCGACGGATTTCTTTCAGCACCCGTTTTTGGGCGTTGGTAAGTTCGAAGGGTAAAAAATTTTGGTAAAAATTATTAAAATAATCACCAATTTGTGAAAAAGAATAACCGCGAACCGTGTCTTTGCGGCGGCGTTTGAGGTGCAATAAGCGGAGTTGGAGAAAAAATAATTCCTCAAATTTTAGTCGGCGGCGCGCATTTTCGAGTTCCGTTTGTTCCTTCGGAAAATGAATTTGTCGGAGTGCATCAAAACGGGAGGGCAGCCGATATTTTTGCAACAAAAAATCTGGCAGTATTTCTTGCAGGTCGCTTGGCGCAAGTTTTTCGAGCAAACTTTCGAGAAGTTTTCGGCGCGCTTTGGCATCTAAACCGCGCGCGTTGAGCTTTTCGGTGCTTGGATAGACAGGCTCAAAGGCGACTGCTTTTTGGACGGCTTCGGTGCTGACCAACTCCATTTCGGGGTGCGGGATATTGTATTGGTCGTTGAAATCATTGACTTTTCCGTAGGCGATGTACTCGCTGCCGACTTGGAGTTGTTTTTCGAGAAAATTAAGTCCTTTGAACCAAACGAGGTCAATCGCGCCCGTTTCGTCGCGCAATTTTCCGACGATTCGTTTTTTTGTACCTTCGCCGAGCGTTTCGAGCCGCCGCAATACGCCCCGCAACTGGACAGTGTCCGACTCGTCCGAAATATCTTTTATCAGCAAAAAATTGGTTTTATCCACATAGCGAAGTGGAAAATGAAGCAACAGGTCGCGGACGGTAAATATATTCAGCTCTTTGCGCAGCAAATCCCCGCGCATCGGACCGACTCCTTTGAGGTATTCGATGGGGCTGTCCAATAAATTTGTGCTGCTGGTATTTGCCATTTTAAAAGCCAAAAATTTTAGTTAAGGAACGCGTCTAAAATGAATTACCCATTTTTTCGGCTAAATTCAAGCAATCAGTCCGTTATTTTTCGTTTCAACGCGCTGCTTTGCGCCTCCAAAATGCCTTATTATTGTCTGAATTGATTGGAAAAATCTGAATACTTTATTTTTTCTTTATTCTCTTGCGGATTATTTTTTGCAAAAATATGAAAAAAAAAGGCGTTTGGAGAAATAAAAAATTGATAAGCCGCTACTTTTTCCTTAATTTTGCAGGCTTAAAGTACTAAATATTTCGTCATTTTCTATAAAATACAAGAGATGGAAACAAAAAGACAACGCCAAGTGGCGGAAATGGTAAAGCGCAATTTTGGATTCATCTTGCAGCAAGAAGGCACGTACATCTACGATACGGCGGCTTTGGTGACGGTGACGGAGGTAAAAATGTCGCCCGATTTGATGGTAGCAAAAATATATTTGAGCGTTTACAACATTGAAGACAAGCAAGTTCCCGTGCTGTTGTTGCGAGAGGAAACCGTCCGTTTGCGGCAGGCACTTGGCGCGCGGATTCGGAAGCACGTGCGCGTAATCCCCGATATATTTTTTCACCTCGACGACACGCTCGACGAAATGTATCGAATCCAAACGATATTCGATAAGTTGCACGAGGACAATCAAATGGGCAGCGAAGAAGAAGAAGAGGAAAGTGAGGAAGAAGAAGCTGAAAATTGAAAAATTAGTTCCCTAAAATTATGCTGCAACAAATAACTCTAAATAATTTTCGGAGCATCGAAAATGAATCGTTGGACTTGGGAAAAATTACGGTTTTGACTGGAGCAAACAACTCTGGCAAGTCGAGTTTTTTGTACGCCCTGATGGTTCTGAAAAACCTGATGCAAAATGCAAATCGGCAGTTGGACGAAGTGCTTACGCCTTTTTATATCAATTTGGGTGGGTTCGATGAGATGATTTTTAGGAGAGAAACACAGCGAATGATGAAAATTGGAGTGAAAATAGATGCGGACACTACCTATCCTCCCAATGGTTTTAAAGCAAAAACAAATGTAGCTTTTGACTTGGAGTGCAATAGAACTAAAGCATTGACGCGTATCGCTGCAAACCCAAGTTATGGTTTAGAAACTAATATAAATTTCCCTGTTAATGTGAGTAACTTTACTGCAATACCTAATCCAGATAATCAAAGAAAAATGTTCGTTTGGAACGGATTATTCGCCCATGCGATTGATAGTGCACTGAAGGTGGACAAAGAAATTCGCCTTTTTTTAGAGTTTATGACTCCATACTCTTTTTTTCAGACAAGTGTTGATTTTGTTCCTATACAAAGAGGTTTTTCGCAGTTTGTTTATTCAGATATTCCGATAAATGAAAATATCTATACCGAAAAAGAACTGGCAGTTTTGTTGGCTCGCGATAGAAAATTAGAAGCCAAAGTATCTTATTATTTGGGAAAAATTGTAAATAAATCGTTCAGCGTTCTTCCGTTGGTGCCTTCGTATGGCAGCTTTCGATTGCAAGTGTGCGACCTCGAAACGGGATTCGTGAATGACCTCGTGAATGAAGGCTACGGCATTGGGCAGTTGGTGGTCATTTTGACCAAAGCCCTGCGCCCCGATATTCGTTTGGTCTGTATTGACGAACCAGAAATCCACCTGCATCCGAGTATGATTGATAAGTTGGTAACGGTAATGATTGAAATTTGTGAAAAAGAAAGAAAACAGTTTCTGCTTTCGACGCACAGCGAAAATTTGGTGACTGCCTTGATGACCAACGTGGAAGAAAAAAATATTGCAGCTGACGACGTAAAGGTTTATTTTTTGAAAAAAGAAAAAGATACGACCAAATTAGAATATCAACCCATCAATGAACACGGGCAAATAAAAGGTGGATTGAAAAATTTTTATGAATCTGAACTGAATAATCTTAAAAAATTATTCAATATTACCGAATAGAACGCATGGATTTTGTTATCAATGAATGGTTTCCGGAATATTTGCGCCCTGCGGAAGCAAGGGGAAATTCCGAACTCAATCATCGCCTTGCACAAGATTTTTTGTATAATTTTGAGCAAAAAAATGACTTATTGCTCGTAAGAAATGGCAGTCCTTTTGTAGCAAAAATCCTCAAATACAGCGACGAGTTTGGGGACTATCCGAAAAGCAGAAAACTTTTTAAACGGTTTATCGCAACGGTATTAGAAAATTCGGAGCGTTGCAGACAAATTTACGATTCTGATTTGATAGAGTTTTCGGCTACTACCAAACGACTTTTGGAGCTGGACGTAGCAGAAATCCAAAGAAAGCACAACTTTTATAGCGATACGTATTTGTTTGAAGCCGCACAACACACAGAAAGCAAAATCATAGTGACGACTGACAAAAGGCTGCAAAAACACATGAAAGACGATGCAGGCTTTGAGGTATGTCTTTTGGAAGTCTTTTTAGAAAAATATTATAAAATTGAAAAATTACACTAAAAATTTAGTAATTTTATCCACGACGACAGACGATTTTTAATTTAATATATGCAATTTTTATTCCCTTGGTTTTTTTGGGCTGCCCTTGCTGTGGCAGTGCCGATTTTGATTCATCTTTTTTATTTCAGACGATTCAAGCAGGTTTATTTTACCAACGTCCGCTTTCTCAAAGAGGTGAAAGAGGAAACGAGCGCGCGCTCCAAGCTGCGCAACCTGTTGGTGCTGGCGGCTCGGTGTTTGGCGTTGCTGGCGTTGGTGTTGGGCTTCGTGCAGCCTTTTATTAAGTCAAAAAATGAGGTCAAGCAAGGAGAGCAAGCGGTGAGCGTTTTTGTAGATAACTCGTTCAGTATGAGTGCTTTGAGTGAAGAAGCTCCGCTCGTAGAGAAAGCAAAACAGCGCGCTCGCGAAATCGTAAAAGCCTACGCTGCCGACGACCGTTTTCAGATTTTGACCAACGACTTTGAAGGCAGACACCAGCGTTTGGTGAGTAAAGATGACGCGCTCAATCTGATAGAAGAAATAAAAGTATCTCCTGCTACACAGCTTTTTTCTAAAGTTTTGCAACGCCAACAGCAAGTGCTGAACACTGCCGCTAAAGACATAAAAGCGGCTTTCATCATTTCTGACTTCCAAAAAAATGTCACAGATTTGGCAAATTTTAAAGATACTTTGCTCGATATTAATCTCGTACCGCTCCAAGCGGTGCAAGAAAAAAACATCAGTATTGACTCTTGCTGGTTTGAGTCGCCTGTTCCGTTGCCCAACCAAATCAACCC
>JAYWGG010000053.1:0-8682 GCA_043778415.1 Saprospiraceae bacterium | reverse complement strand
AATCACTTCCAACTAAATTTTTCACAAAAAAACCCAGTCTAAAAAAGTCATGTACGACATCCTTCAACTTAATGATATGTTGATTCCCGAGTTGCGCGACATCGCGGAACGCCTCAATATGTCTGGCTTCAAACGCCTCAGCAAACAAGAATTAATCTACAAAATATTGGACGAGCAAGCCGTAGTAGGGAAAAATCCCTCCATGTCGGACGACTCTTCCGCCACCAACGAAAGCGAAAAAAGCGACGCGGCTCCCGACAGCGTCAATTTGAGCCAGCTCATGCGCAAAAAAAGAATCGAAGACGTAGAAGATGTTCGCGCCGCACAAAAGCCCGAAAAACCCAACGAATCGTCTTCGTCGCAGCGTCGCCCACGCACCAAACCAGAGCAAGCCGAGAACGTCCCGAACCCGCACAATGTAAAAAATGCGCCTGCTCCCGAGCCCAATCGAATAAAAATACCGAAGTTCGCTGTAGCCGAACAAGCGGAAGAGCAGCCTGAAAAAGCGCCGCTCAAAGAGGAAAGCAGAAAAGAAAATAAGCAAGAGCGCAGACAAGAAAGCAAGCAGGAAAGCAGTCAGGAAAATAAGCAGGAAAATAAACAGGAGAACGCTCAACCCAACCGCCAGGAACGGACAGAGCGCACTCCAAACCGTCAGGAGCGCAACGACGACCGCCCACAACAAACTCGCGAACAGCAGCAGCAAGAGCAACGAAAACAAAACAACGGCGGCTCACGCGAAGGGAATCCCCAAGCCAGAAATCAAGAAAATCAGCCCGAACCAAGAGCAGAAAGAGAAAAAAATGGCAACGTCGGCACTCCACCAGAGCAGGTGCAAAAAAATGTTCCGCCACGCTTCAACATCGAGTTGGACGGCATTATAGAAGGAGAAGGAATCCTCGAAATGATGGCAGATGGCTACGGATTTTTGCGCTCATCGGACTACAATTACCTGACTTCGCCCGATGATATCTATGTTTCGCCGTCGCAAGTCAAACTTTTTGGCTTAAAAACAGGCGATACCGTGCGAGGTGCTATCCGTCCGCCCAAAGAAGGTGAAAAATATTTTGCCCTTCTCAAAGTATCCCGCATCAACGGACTTGAGCCTTTGGATATTCGCGACCGCGTCCCTTTTGACTACCTAACGCCGCTTTTTCCGACCGAAAAATTCAATCTTACCGCTCCCAAAAATAGCAAAGATTACGGCACCCGAATGATAGACCTTTTCACTCCGATTGGAAAAGGGCAGCGTGGACTCATCGTGGCGCAGCCCAAGACCGGAAAAACTTTTTTGCTCAAAGACGTAGCCAACGCTATTTCGCGCAATCACCCCGAAAGCTATTTGATAGTATTGCTGATTGACGAGCGACCAGAGGAGGTGACGGATATGAAGCGCAGCGTGAACGCCGAAGTCATTGCGTCCACGTTTGATGAGCCAGCCGACAACCACGTCCGAGTGGCAAATATCGTACTCGAAAAAGCAAAACGCTTGGTAGAATGTGGTCACGATGTCGTTATTTTGTTGGATTCTATTACACGTCTTGCTCGCGCTTACAACACGGTTGCGCCCGCGTCGGGCAAAGTCCTTTCGGGCGGTGTAGAAGCCAATGCGTTGCAAAAACCCAAAAAATTCTTCGGCGCAGCTCGAAATATCGAGGGCGGCGGCTCGCTCACGATTTTGGCTACCGCTTTGATTGACACTGGCTCCAAAATGGACGGCGTTATTTTCGAGGAGTTCAAAGGGACAGGAAATATGGAACTTCAGTTGGATAGGTCGCTGGCAAACAAACGCCTTTATCCTGCCATTGACCTCACCAAATCCAGCACGCGCCGCGATGATTTATTGCTCGACAGAGATACTTTGCAGCGAATGTTTATCCTCCGCAATCACCTCGCCGATATGAAACCCGACGAAGCAATGGAGTTTTTAATCAAACACATGAGAGGAACTGTGAACAACGAAGAATTTTTGAGTTCAATGAATGGTGGAAGGTAGTTTTGCATCTTCTTAACATTTTTTTAACATTTAAAATCAACATTTTTTATAAAAATATGGATTTTCCTACTCCGATTTCAGTACAAGCAATTGCGGAGCGTATTGGGGCAAAAATAGTCGGCAATACTGCTGCCGTAGCTTTGGGTGTCAATGAAATACACAAAGTTCGGGTCGGAGATATTACATTCTCCGATGTAAAAAAGTACTTTGAAAAATCTTTGAAGTCCGCCGCTTCTATCATTATTTTGAACGAAACGGTGGAGTGTCCAGACGGAAAAACATTGCTGATTTGTGACAACCCTTTTTTGGCTTACGACAGTTTGATTCGAGATTTTCGACCTTTTGAGCCGCAGCAAATGCCTATACATTCGGCAGCAAAAATCGGGACAAACACAATCATAGAGCCAAATGTAGTCATCGCCAACAACGTCGAAATAGGCGATAATTGCTATATCCAATCCAACGTAGTGATTCAAGAATATTCTATTATTGGCAACAATGTGACTATTTGTGCGGGAACTATCATTGGCACAGGTGCGTTTTACTACAAAAAAAATCCCGACGGCTTCCAAAAGTGGCGAAGTGGCGGACGAGTCCTCATAGGCGATAACGTGGATATTGGTGCAAATTGTACGATTTCGAAAGGCGTTTCGGGCGACACCGTCATCGGCGAAGGAAGTAAATTGGACTGCCAAATTCACATCGGACACGGCGTGGTAGTCGGCAAAAACTGCCTGTTTGCTGCGCAAGTTGGCATCGGCGGAAAAACTATCATCGGCGATAATGTGGTGCTGTACGGCAAAGTCGGAGTAGTCCAAAACGTAGTCATCGGTTCCGATGCGGTCGTTTTGGCAGGCGCAGGTGTATCCAAAAGTTTAGACGGCGGCAAGACATATTTCGGCGCACCCGCCGCCGAAGCGCGCGAAAAATATAAAGAATTGGCTACTTTGAGAATGTTGGCGAAGCGATAATTTACTTTAAAACATTGTCACGTGAACCGCGAATTTTTTCTTAATATTTTATTTCTTCTCGCTGTCAATGTGCTGATAAAGCCATTTTTTATCTTCGGAATAGACCTGACCGTCCAGAACCGAGTTGGGACAGAGCAGTATGGCATCTATTCCGTGCTGTTGAGCTTCACTTTTCTGCCCATGATTTTGAATGATTTTGGGATTCAAAACTTCAACAATCGTCATATTTCGCAGCATCAATATTTGTTTCCGAAATATTTTCCCAATATTTTTTCGCTGAAAATTATCCTTTCCGCAGTTTATTTCATTGTCACGATGACCGTCGCATTTGCACTCGGCTACGCCCAAAAGTATTTCAACTTACTAATTTTTATGGTTATCAACCAAATATTAGTTTCTTTCACGCTTTATTTGAGGACTAACATTTCGGGAATGGCGATGTACCGTTGGGATAGTTTTGCCTCTGTGATGGATAAATTACTGCTGATTGTCTTTTGCAGCCTTCTGCTTTGGGCGAACCCTTTCGCCGACGGTATTTTTCGGATACAAGATTTTGTGTATGCGCAGACGTTGGCGTATTCGTTGAGTGCTATTTTTGCACTATCGATTTTGCGTCCGCACCTGCCCAAATTTAGTTTTCGGCTGCGCCCAATTTTTTGGCGACTGATTCTCAAACAAAGTTATCCGTTTGCGTTGGTCGTCTTTTTGATGACACTTTACACTCGGATAGACAGCGTGATGCTCGAAAAATTGCTGCCCGATGGCAATTTTCAGGCGGGCATTTACGCTGCGTGCTACCGACTTTTGGACGCAGCCAATATGCTTGGATTTCTGTTTGCGGGCTTGCTTTTACCGATGTTTGCACGGATGCTCAAAGCGGGAGAGTCGGTCGAGCCACTTGTCCGATTTAGCTTGCAACTGTTGTTAGCGGCGGCGATTACGATAGCGGTCGCCGTTATTTCGTACCGCAGCGAGCTGATGATTTTTCAAAATCAACACGCTACGGCGGCGTGGGGCGGCGTGTTAGGCTTCCTGATAGCCAGTTTTGTTGCCGTCAGCGTGTCCTACATTTACGGTACTTTATTGACCGCCAACGGCAGTTTGATGAAGATGAACCGTATTTTTGTCTTCGGAGTGCTGCTCAATATTTTGCTCAATTTTATACTGATTCCAACTCAAAAAGCACTCGGCGCAGCCATTTCTACTTGCGTCACACAGTTTTCGATGACTATTTTACAAGTTATTCTGTCGCAACGCGAAATAAAATTTTCTCGACCGCTGCGCATCTGGTTGCGCCCGCTTTTATTTTCCGCATCGCTGATTCTTATTTCTTTCGCAGTCACAAATTCATTTATTAATTGGAAAATTGGATTTTTGACAATACTTTTTGCCGGCTTTGCGCTCTCACTTATCCTCAAATTACTCCACCTCAAAGAACTTCGCTCGCTGCTGAAATCGCCAACTGCGTAGCCAAAGCCGAAGTTACAGACACCTTCGAGATGTCGAAGATTTTTTCAGTACATGACAAAAAAGACTTTTCGCCATATCTGCATAATTTGCGGGTTACGAAATCTGTAAACTATGAGAACAAGGGCGAAAAGCTGTGCAGACGTAGCAACCTACAAGAAATATTGGGCAAAGAGTTGCCAAGAAATACAGCCCGAGGAAAATTTATCGTCCTGCTGACAACTGCTTCAAAAAATTACGGAGCGTGAACTGTGGGCATTTGGTTCAAGGCTTCTATAATCCTATGGGGGCAAATTCCAATTTTTAAAACACAATATTTGGAGAGCAAAAAGTCAAACCCGCTCCAAAACTACCGCGTAGCCCTGCCCAACGCCGACGCACATCGTGGCGAGGGCGTAGCGTTTTTGGCGGCGTTGGAGTTCTTTGGCGGCAGCGAAAAGTATCCGCGTGCCACTCATACCGAGCGGATGCCCGAGCGCAATCGCTCCTCCGTTGGGGTTGAGGCGCGGGTCGTTATCGGCGATGCCCCATGTGCGAGTGCACGCCAGCACTTGGGCGGCGAAGGCTTCATTGAGTTCGATAACGTCCATGTCCGCCAGCGAAAGCCCTGCTTTGGCGAGTGCTTTTCGGGACGCTTCTACGGGTCCGATGCCCATGATGCGAGGCTCTACACCTGCCACCGCCGTCGAAATAATTTTTGCCAACGGCTTCAAATCGTACTGCTCGACCGCTTTTTGCGAAGCCAATAGCAAAGCCGCTGCGCCGTCATTCAAGCCGCTTGCGTTACCTGCCGTCACGCTTCCGTTGGGACGGAAAGCAGGGCGAAGTTTTGCCAAACCTTCCAATGTAGTAGCAGATTTTATGAACTCATCTTGCGAAAAAACAATAGGTTCTCCTTTTTTTTGTGACATGGCAACGGCGGCAATTTCTTCCGCAA
This sequence comes from Saprospiraceae bacterium, assembly GCA_043778415.1. GTDB lineage: Bacteria > Bacteroidota > Bacteroidia > Chitinophagales > Saprospiraceae > JAYUHK01. Next base: position 3,311 of record JAYWGG010000053.1, on the reverse strand, counting down.
AAATACCTTCCGACTGCGCTTTTGTGGCTTTTTGCTGTGACCAAACCGCAAATCCGTCCTGGTCAGCCCGACTGATTTGGTGCAATTCGGCAAGATTTTCTGCTGTTTCGCCCATCGCATCGGTACCGTATTGTTCCTTCAGTTTTTTGTTCACAAACCGCCAGCCAAAGCTGCTGTCAAACATTTCGGCATCTCTACCAAAGGGCGCGGAAGTTTTAGAAATCACCCAAGGAGCGCGAGTCATCTGTTCTACGCCGCCAGCGATATAGAGGTCGCCATCGCCATTTTGGACCGCTCGGTACGCATGGACGACCGCCGCCATACCCGATGCACACAGCAAATTGACGGTTTCGGCAGCCACAGACACTGGCAATCCAGCCAATAAAAGTGCCATTCGAGCCACATTGCGGTTGTCTTCGCCCGCTTGATTGGCGCAGCCGAAAATAACTTCTTCATACGCCGCAAGCGGAATGTTCTGATGTTTCTCGACTAATTTTTGAATCACAAAAGCCGCCAAATCGTCGGCGCGAACAGAAGAAAGTGCGCCCCCAAAATTAGCGATGGGCGTGCGGACAGCGTCAATAATGAACATAAATTAATTTTTTTTCGGCTAAACTTAAATTCATAGTAATTGAATTCTGTTTTTATTAATACTTTCGAGTAAATACGGATTTTGTAAAGTTTTTTCTGCTACTAAATCTACATCACGTTGATGTAAATTTTGTAAATCGTACAGCAAATCAAAATAATTATTTGCGTAGGTTTCGTAGTGCATTTCCGTTGGAAACTGAAATAAAAAGTCAATGTCACTGTTGTCATGACAAGTATTATTTGCTGCACTTCCAAACAAATAGGCTTTTTTTGCACCATATTTTACAAAAAGTTGCTTGATTTGTTCCAGATTTTCTTGGACTATTTTTTCCATATTTGTTTGATAAAAGTAACAAATTTTCTATTTTTTATTCCTCCAGTTCGCATCATAACTGACCCAAATAGCGAGCCAAACTGAACGACTAAAACGGGCGTTGATAAGAAAACCCAACACCGCCACTATCACCAAAACGCCCCACGTTGGGTACAAATCCATATCGAAACCTATCATACAAATCGCGCCTGCTGTGAGCAGTACGATGGAGGAAAAGGCATACGAAATATACATCGAACCCCAATAAAAGCCGGGCTCAGGCTCGAAGTCAAGACCGCAGACGGGACAGTTTTTGGGCATATCCAACAGTCCTTTGAAGGACAGGAGTTTGGTCTGAAACATCTTCCCTTCTTGGCAGCGCGGACATTTCATTCCGAAAATTCCGTACAGTTTAGAGCCTTTTGAAAAAATCATTATTTAGCTTTTTTGTGACATTTTTACATACTTTGGAGCGCAGCTAATTTGCTGTATTCACCTCGCAGAGCGAGTAGGTTTTCGTGCGTCCCACGCTCTACGATTGCTCCTTCGCGGACGACTATTATTTCGTCTGCGTGCTGGATAGTAGAAAGGCGGTGCGCAATAATCAAACAAGTTCTATCTTTCATTAGTTTCAGGATAGCGTCTTGCACGAGCCTTTCGGACTCCGAATCCAACGCCGAAGTCGCCTCATCGAGTATCAGAATAGGCGGATTTTTGAGTACCGCGCGCGCGATAGTGAGGCGTTGGCGTTGCCCGCCACTCAATTTTGAGCCTCTGTCACCGATATTGGTTTGGTAGCCAAGCTCCGTATTCTCAATAAAATCGTGTGCATTAGCGATTTTTGCAGCGTGCTGGACGGCTTCGAGCGTCACATTTTCCATTCCGAAAGCAATATTATTGAAAATCGTATCGTTGAAAAGTACCGCTTCTTGCGACACAATACCCATCAGACCTCGCAGCGATTGGATAGTAAATTGTTTGATATTTTTGCCGTCAATCAAAATTTCGCCTTGCTCCAAGTCGTAAAAGCGAGGCAATAAGTCCGCCAAAGTGGATTTGCCAGCACCCGAAGAGCCAACCAGCGCAACTGTTTTGCCGCAAGGAATAGAAAAATTAATATCCGTCAGTGTCTGTTTTTCATCTGTTTTATACTGAAAAAATACATTTTTATAGTCAATCGAATGTTGAAAATGTTGAATATTCTCGGCATTCGGGGCATCGTAAATGCGCAAATCTGCATCTAAAATTTGCTCGATTCGCTCCAACGACGCTCGACCTTTTTGGATATTGTAGTAGGCGTTGGAAAAAGATTTGGCGGGGTCAATGACGTTGTAAAAAGCAAAAAGGAAGGCAAAAAACGTTTCGGCAGCGACTTGATTGGACAACACTTGGTGCGAGCCGTACCACAAAAGCAGCGAAAAAATCGTAATTCCCAAAAATTCGGAAAGCGGTGAGGACAGGTCGCGGCGGCGAAGAATTTTTATCAACAGCGAGCGGTATTGGTTATTTTCGGTCAAAAAACGCTCGGATTGGAACTTTTCGGCATTGAAACCTTTGATAATTCGGAGTCCCGAAAGCGATTCTTCTACCCTTGACACCAGATTACCCAACTGTTTTTGGGCTTCGCCCGAGTTTTGTTTGAGCGTTTTTCCGATGCGCCCAATGATGACGGCGATAAAAATAATGAGTAAAAATACAAAGCCCGTGAGCGACGGGCTGACCGCCAACATAAAAAACAGGCTGCCAAGCATCACGAAAGGTTCGCGAAACGTAATCTCCAAAACGTTCAAAATACTCCATTCGACCTCCTGCACGTCGGCGGTGATGCGCGACATTAGGTCGCCTTTTCGTTCCTCCGAAAAATAAGAAAGCGGCAAAGACATTATTTTGACAAATAATAATTGGCGTAAATCCCGTACCACGCCGTTTCTGACGGGTGCCATAAAGTAGAGCGACAAATACCTGAAAAGATTTTTGAGGAAAAAGATGACCATAATGGCAATGCAGACAAAGCTCAAAGCCGTTTCTTTGCCGAATTGTTGTATCAAGTGACCAAAATAATAATTGGCAAATTTTCCGACGGAGTCCGTCGCCCACGTCCAATTTGGCTTTTCGGCTGCGACGGGTGTTTTGTCAAATAAAATTTGGAGAAACGGAATAAGCGCGGAAACACTGATGACTGTGAACAAAGCCGTCAGAATATTACTCAAAATATTGAGCAGCACGTTGCGGCGATAGTTGAGGATTAGACGAAGAAGTTTTTTCATTAATTTTGTTTTCGCCCCGTAAAGTTACAAAAAATTTGTGCTGCGAGCGGCGGGCGTAAAATCTTTTTCGAGCAGGCAATATATTTCGCTGTCCAAAAATTTTCCATCAAAAAGATAATTTTCTCGGAAGTAGGCTTCTT
>JAYWGG010000052.1:0-8701 GCA_043778415.1 Saprospiraceae bacterium | reverse complement strand
ATTCAACGGATATAGCGGATTAAACGGATAAGGAGACGCGGATATAGCGGACGCGGATACAACAGATTTTACGGATAAAACGGATTTCTTGTCGCGATATCTGTTGAATCTGTTTCATTCGTTGTATCTGCTTTTAAGTTTCATGTCGGCTGCACGCTAGACGGATAAAAGATAGAGGAGGCGGATATAACAGATTTCGGAATTATATACTTGTTGGCTAATCCCGAAACTTATAAGGTTTTAAAAACCTTACAGGTTTAAATATCATTTACTTAGTACATTGTCGATTAAATAATCTCGTTTGGGGATTTTGATTTTGTTATAAAAACTAACACTCGCAGATAAATTGATGCAAATTTATTTAATACACACTGTACTTAGGAATGAAGAGAAAATAAGGTACTGAGAATTGTTGCGCAGGATTTTGTGTCAAAACAAGGCAAATTTGAGGAGTAATGCCTAGCATTGTAACGAAAATTTAACGCAGTTTTGGCATGAACAAAAGTAAAGGTAGGAAAACTACCTTTATTTGCAGTGAACGGGCGTAGCTCAGACAAGTAAGAATTTAGTAACTTATTTTGGACGCGTTCCTTATTCATAATTTTATAAAAATATTCATCAAAAATGAAATCATTATTTACCAAATTCATGCTCGCACTGCTGCTTACAGCTTGCGCCCAACAAATTACGCTCGCCCAAGTGACGGGCTGCAATACCAGCCGTTACCTGACCAATGTTTTCCCGTCGGCGACTAAAACAACCGTTCAGTTCGGGCAAAATATCAATACATCGGGTTTCCAACAAACCTTTTATATGGATATTTATCAACCCACTGGCGATACCGCGCAAAAACGTCCGACGATTATCTTTGCACACGGCGGAAGTTTTATCTTCGGCACTCGCGATGATATGGCGGCTACTTGCCTCGACTTCGCCAAAAAAGGCTACGTCACCGCCACCATTGACTATCGCCTTTGGAATATCCTCTCTGGCACGCCCGATTCCTTCCAGATGCTGGACGTAGTCGCCAAAACACTCGGCGATATGAAAGCCTCCGTGCGCCATCTTCGCTTGGACGCTTATACCACCAATACATTCAGAATTGACACCAACAACATCTTCGTAGGCGGGCTTTCGGCTGGCGCAATCACCGCTCTGCACGTCGCTATGATGGGTCCCAACGACTCAATAGCTCCTTATTTGAAGTCAAAAATCGTAGCCAACGGCGGCTGGGAAGGCTCGACCGGCAACGCCGCCAACGCCACGCACTCCTCCAAAGTGCGAGGCGTGGTCAGCCTATCGGGAGCTTTGTACCGCAAAGAAATCATGGACAGCAACGACCCGCCGTTCATCGCTATCCAAGGCACGGCGGACGCAATCGTTCCGTTCAACAGAGGTTTGGCGGCTGGAATCATCACAATGGAAGGCAGCAACTTGATGGACCAACGCGCTACCGCCGTCGGAGTCAGCCACCACTTTACGGCAGTGCCGGGCGGCGGACACACCGATATTTATGACTTGCCACAATTTTCTACCTCTCTGACGAGTTTTTATCTCAACGGGCTTCTTTTTCTCAAAAATCTGATGTGCAACCCTACCGCTATCGACGAAACGCAACCTTTCGACAGCCAGATAGCTATTTATCCCAATCCGTCGGGTGCGGCGATGGTTTTTGATTTGAAAACGGAACACCCTTGCGATGTTTTTTTGTACGACATGATGGGACGCTGCGTAAAAAATGTGCAGCAAGTGAGCGGCACTCTGACGTTGGAGAAAAGTGAAATCGGCTCTGGCACTTTCATTGCTCATTTTATTGCTCAAAATAAAACGACTTCGACCAGCCGAAAAATTATCTTTGAGTAAAATAGTCGCTAATTTAATCGTCCATTTTTAAGGAATGAAGAAAAAATAAGTAGTTTATTTTAGACGCTTTCCTATTATAAAAACATTTTCATACAATGCGAATAAAAGTACTTTTTTTCTGCCTTTTTTTAGTCCAAACTTCTTTCGTGTTGGGACAAAAACTGCTGCCGCCGCCGCCAATGCCCGTCCAAGTAGCGCAAATGCTTTGGGACAGCTGCACAGCAATAGACTATACTTTTTTTGAACTTCCTATCAGCATGAGCGTAGATGACCAGCCGACTATTCGGCAGAATGTGCGGCACATCGCCCTCGACGGTATCCTCGACTTTGCGGCGGGCTGCAAGCCGATAGCCCGCATATTTTTTGCCAAAGGAACGAGTATCGTTTTAGATGCCGATGTTTATTTTCAGCAAAATTGTACTTATTATATGTACTTCAAGCACGGCGAAAACAAGCCAATTTTTGCAAATAAAATGACGCAGGAAGGATTGGATTTTTTTAAAAGTGTGTCCGCACAAGCCGAACAAATTAAAAAAGACGGCAAGATAAGTGGCGGACATTGATGATGTTCGTAGTTATAAAAAAAGCGCAACGATTGAGAAATCGTCGCGCTTTTTTTGGCTATTTTAGTTTTATTAAGCTTTTACGCCTGAACAAATTGTGTTTACAGTATGTCATAAATGTCTGATTATCAACAGTTTATGACAACTAAAAACTTATAACTATTTAATCCTTGATTTTGATGAATCTCAATACGCTGCTTTCGCTGCCCGTCCCGATGCGGACGAAGTAAGCTCCTGCGTTGAAGTTGCCTACATTGACGAGTGCCTCCAAACTGCCTTCTGCGATATTGGTGCGATAAATAACTCTGCCGAGTTGGTCAAAAATCGCCAACTCGCTGTTGCCGATTTGAGCTTCTTGGAGCGTGATTACCAACTGCTCGCTCGCTTCGGTAGGGCGCAAACTCACCAAACCTCCGCTGCTCATCTTCACCGCTTTGATTTCGCTGTACTCTGACCGACCGTCAAAATCCATTTGCTTCAAGCGGTAATAATTGATACCACGCAACGGCGCTGCGTCCGTGAATTGGTAGTTCTTTTCAGTTGCGCTCGTTCCCGCTCCTCCTACTGTGCCGATGGTCTGAAAATCTTTTCCATTCGCGCTGCGCTCAATCGCAAAATAGCTGTTGTTCGCTTCGGTGGCGGTCGTCCATGTAAAAAAAGCAGTGCGTTCTTTTGTTTCTACATGAAAACTATTCAATTTTATTGGCAAAGGAATAGAAGCACTACAAGTGCCTGGCGTACCTGCTGTAATCGTGAAAACAACTTGCACTGTTTCGTCTTTCCGGTTGGCAGTAAGCGAAGCATTTACTGTAATCGGCGCACCGCTCGTGTTGTTAAAACATTGGTCGTAATTAACTGGCGTGTTACTTGCACCAGTTACTACTTGAACTCCATTCACAAAAAAGTTATCCCCACCGTCAAGTCCATGTGTCGAAACATCGCAAGCTACCGTAGTACACTGAACCCTAACATTGGAGCCAGTCGGCACAGAGATATTGGGCGTAGAAACCGTTTGAACAGGACAATTTCCACTTGCTGTAGGAGCGCAAACTCCAGCCGCATTACAAGAAGAAGAGCAACCGCAAGCTGTCGCACTTGTAATACCGAGAATGTAAGTCTGAGCAGAAATTGTGGCAGAAAGCATCAGCAAAGCCACCATAAATGTAAAAAATTTTTTCATAATTTTTAAATAATAATTTTTTAGAAAATGAGAGAAAAACAAAGTACAAAGATAGGATTTTTGGTTGGAATAATTAGAACAATCATATTAACAATTTGTTAAATTTTCTTTTTTCTTGACTTACAAAGTCAGCCAATGTCCCATGAGGTCGCGCTTGGTGCGGAGGTAGGCTTCGTTGGCGGCGTGCGGCACGACAAGCAGCGGGATTCGCTCCGCAATGTTTATTTTTTCTTCCAATGCGTGGATTTTGTCGGGATTGTTGGTGAGCAGTCGGATATTTTGAATCCCCAAATCTTGGAGGATAGCTATGGCATCGTCGTAGCGGCGTGCGTCGGCGGCAAAGCCGAGGTGCGTGTTGGCTTCGATGGTGTCAGCACCTGCGTCTTGGAGTTGATAGGCACGAAGTTTGTTGATGAGTCCGATGCCGCGCCCTTCTTGCCGAAGGTAAATCAGCACCCCGCCTTGCTCCGCAATCTGCGCGAGAGCAGCGTGAAGTTGCTCTCCGCAGTCGCAGCGATGAGAGCCAAATAAGTCGCCCGTCATGCACTCCGAGTGCAAGCGTACTAACACAGGAAGTGCGGGGTCGTAGCCCAATTTTTGCAACGCAAGGTGAGGCAGTCGCTCGTCGGGAGAGTCCGAGTATGCGATTATTTGGAGGTCGCCCCAAGGGGTTGGCATTGGAGCGGCGGCTTGTCTTTGCATAGATTTTTAATTTAGGTGCGCAGCGCGGCTATCGCTCCAAGTTTGCGACTGCTTCAGGTTTTTCAAAAAGAGTTGCAGCCTCGACGTGTTCCGCCAAAAATCGGCTCAAACGGCGACCGCTTGGCACGAATGTTATTTTTTTTCCAAAAATACCTGCTGTTTTGAATTGGACGGTGACGGTGCGGAAAAGCAACCAATCTTGTTGCTTGAAGCTCAAAATATTGTGGTAAGGGTAGCGAGCGTGCTTGAAGTAATTACTAACGAATACGAAATGTTCGTCCATTTCGACTCGTTTGATGGTCATGGCTGTGAAATAGAGCAGCGCAGCTCCGCAGAAGAAAAAAGTTGCCAAGCCGATTTTGAAAGCTGGAATACCTGCCAGCCCCGAATTGGCATCTTCTGAAAGCCATATAGCGGCAGTCATCGCTCCAAAAAAGACGAGCCACAGGGTCGGAAAAAATATTTTTATTCCCAGTGTGAGTATAGATGATACGTTTTTCATATTTTTTAGTCAGAGTAGGAACTTTGGAAACAGTATAAACCTGAAACTGTTGCTCGGGCGGTCTTTTTTTTCTTAAATATTTACAAAGAATCACTTGTGATTGTGTGATAGTTGAGTAATTGATTAACAATTATTTATGCGACTAAAAAATTAACCACTAATAATTAATAACTTCTTAATACGGCTGTAGTTCTTCCGCTTGCTTTCTTTTTTCTACCCTTTTGGCGACCAAAATACTGGTTTCGTAGAGCGTGTAGAGCGGTACAAAGACCAACATTTGCGAAGCAACATCGGGCGACGGCGTGACGACTCCCGCGACCACGAGTAAGATGACAAACGCATGGCGGCGGTAACTTTTCATAAATTGAGAACTCATAACGCCAATGACAGTCAGAAAATAAATGACGATGGGCAGCTCAAAAATCAGCCCTATCGGCAGCGTGAACATGACCATCGACTCCACATAGGAGGAAAGCGTCGGGGCGGCGGTCACGCCCTCGATTTGGTAGCCCGCCAAGAAGATAATTGCCAACGGCGCAACCACAAAATAACCGAACAAAACACCTGTCAAAAATAGTCCCGTGCAGACAAATACAAAGCCGCGAGCGGCTTTTTGCTCGCTCGGCATGAGTCCGGGCTTTATGAATCGCCATACTTCCCACAGCACATAGGGCGAGGCAAGTACCAAGCCCAACCAAAGCGAAACCATCATGTGCATAGAGAACATTTCGCTGATTTCGCGAGTGACGACATCGAACTTTGGCAGCTCGAAGCAAGTAGCGTCCGATAAGCCGCAAAGCAGCCTGAAAGTAAGAAAATCCTTGTGGCGCGGACCAAAAATAATATCGTTGAACACAAAATCTTTTGCCAAAAAAATACCCAATCCGCAGACCACAATGGCGGCGGCAGAGCGCAAGATATGCCAACGCAGTTGCTCGAGATGGTCGAGAAAACTCATTTCGGCGGGTTCGGTAGAAAGGCTGTCTATATCAACTTGGTCGAGTGCCATAAAAAATATTCGGTCTGGTGCGGCGGCAAAGGTACGGAAACAGAATGAAAAAGTTGAGTTCCCATTTTGATTTCTTCCTTCCTCTGATTTTTGTAAAAAAAACCGCCGCGCCAAGTGTCATATTACACTCGGTACGGCGGTTATTAAGACTATAATTTGTTTTATTATTCGACCACAAACTTCTGGATAGAAATATTTTTTCCGTCCGATAGGCGCAGAGCGTAAGTTCCTTTTGCCAATTCATTGACACTGAATTGGTAATCGAAACGTTGGTTTTCGCCCGACAGAAATTGTTTACTCAACAATTTTCCTGCCATATCCAATACTTCAAAAGTAATATAATCTGCTTGTACGCCGCTCATTTTTACGTTCAAATACTGATTGCCATTCACTGGATTGGGCGAAATTTCGGCTTTAAATTCTTCCTTCGTGCGCAGATAGACGGTGTTGCTGTTTTCGACACTTCCGTCTTGATCGTGTGTCGCCAGACGATAATAATTATCTCCTGCGAAAGGGGTTTTATCCGTCAGTTCATAGCGATGTGCGTCCAAAACATTGCTTGCCTTTACAGTGCCAATATTTTGGAAATGAACGCCGTCGCGACTTTTTTCTACGCCGTAGTCGGCTACATTTTTTTCTTGCGCTACCGTCCAGCTCAACTGTGCTTCATTGTTTTTCAGAACGCCGTCAAACGTCAGCAACTGTGCCGCAAGCGGCACGAGCGGCGTGGTAATGATGCGAAATTTGTAGCAAGTGTGCCACGAAGTCGCCGTCACGTTGGAATGCGTGATGCGGAAATAATAAGTTCCTGCTGCCAACGGCACGGCGTTGGTAGTCGGAGTAGTGAGCGCAATCAAGCTGCTCGTACCCGCTGCACTGTTGAAAAATAAAGGCGCGTCAGCATTAGAGTAAGCGGTCGGAGCAGCTTGATAAAAATCAGCGCGGACGGGCAAACTTGGATTGCTGTACAGCTCTAATTTCGCATTTGCTACCGCCGTTGGTATTGTTACTTTGTACCAATCGCCGTCCACTTTGTTGTTGGCGGTGTTGGTGCGCTCGCTTGCAGTCGGCACGATGTCGGCACGAATCTGGGGAATACCTGCGAACCAAACATTGATGTTGGAGCTAATATCATGCGCAAAATACGGATAATCTCCTTCGTCCAAGCCACGCACTACGAAGTCCAAATCGCCCGGCTCGCCAGTGTGAAAGATGCGAACAGTGCTCGTGAGGCGGTCGCTGAGGCGATGATTAACGCCGTCGGTAGGGCTTGGGATACAAACTCCATTATAAAAATCGCTCGTATATCCGTTTGCGCCACCCGAAAACAGCCACTGTCTTTGGTCATCTACTACGCCGTCGCCTGCGCAACCGTAAGCAGGACTTCCAGAGGGATTACCGCAGAATACATTGAATTGATTGCCGACATAGTAGGTATATTTCACGTCGTTGGGCAAGCCCATGGCAGGATTTTCTTTTGTGCCGTCTTGTGCCAACGGACTTCCAGCTTGGTTGATACCAATGATACCCGCCGTCGTGTTAGAGCCGTCTGCGTTCACATCTTGATTGTGAAAGCCGGGAACTCCCGTTTCGTTGCCGCCGTAAAGATACACGCCGCGATAATTGCTATTGGACGGATATTCGTAGCGCAAATCACGCACTGCTTCGGAGCTAATATCTGGGACGCTGTTGCGCTCTGTGGTATTACCATTTGGGTCAATAGCAAAAGTACCACTGTTACTTCCGCGATGCGGCGTACCAACGGTAAAAAGTTTGGCTACTTTGTGGTCAGTCGGAGTGACCCACCATTTGTATGCGCCGCCTTCTACTCTCTGCAAATATTCACGGCTCTCCAAACCACCCATCGAGTGACCGACGAGGATAACTTTGGTTTTGGTCGGATTGGCAGCTAAAACTTTTTCTATGGCTTTTTTGACCGCATATCCCTGTCTGTAAATAGCGGATTGGTTGCTGTTGGAGTTGTTGCTTACCGATGTTCCTGTTCCGACAGAAATACTTGGACTGGCTTGATTTTGATTCCAAAAATTATTCCAGTTGAGGGCGTAAACGCAGCCCGACGACAAGGTATTGGTTTCATTTACGAACTGAACGAGAACATCGTCGTCGTTGTTGCCCAAAACACCGTCTGTGCCAGTGAGTCGAAGTGCGGCGTTGCCAGAAGTTCCCATTTGAGCGTTCAATACGCCGTGAAAAACATCGGTCAAGCCGCCCCAGATGCCTGTAAAGTTTCCATCGGTATAAAAACTCGAAAAAGACGCGTCATCGCCGTCCAAACCGTGAAGAAAAATAACAGGATACGGACAGTCGCCACATTGAGCGGCTGCGCCAAAAGGAAGAAATAAAAAGAGCAAGCTTTTGAGAAAAACACTACTCACTGGCTTGAATTGTAACTTTGTAAACATCACAAATAAGGTTGAATTTTGTAAAAAATTAGGACTGAACAGAAAACGTCACAAAAATACATAAAAAATTAATATTCTTCATTTTTTAAATATTTTTTTTGTCTTTTTTTGCCTGTCATAAAAGAAATATTTTACGCTAAAAGTCTATACTCTTTCGATGTGCGCTCCGAGTGCGCGAAGGCGACCGTCCATGTTCTGATATCCCCTATCGATTTGGTGAATTTGATGGATAATGCTGCGTCCTTTGGCTGAAAGCGCGGCGATGAGCAACGCAACGCCCGCTCGAATATCAGGCGAAGTCATCTCCAACCCACGAAGCTGCGAGCGTTTGTCCATGCCGATTACAGTGGCGCGGTGCGGGTCGCAAAGAATGATTTGCGCACCCATGTCAATCAGTTTATCTACGAAAAATAGGCGACTTTCAAACATTTTTTGATGAATCAATACGCTGCCGCGCGC
>JAYWGG010000051.1:0-8716 GCA_043778415.1 Saprospiraceae bacterium | reverse complement strand
GATTGGATAGCGCGGACGGTATAGTTCCATGTAAGGGTGCGAGCAACAGAAGGCAGTTTTTCCCAAGTGTTGGTGTTCGTTCCGCCCAAAATATTTGTAAGGGAAGGAACTGTACGTTCAGTAGAGAAAACAGGTAAATAAGAACGGAAATTCACACCTGTGGTCGAAGTTGCGACAGGCACGGGAGCCGATGTGCTGGCATTGTATTGCTCCCAGCAGTAGTACATAGTTCCAGTACCAGAGGCAGCCGTTCCGGGAAGTGTGAACGGAGTAGAAGCGGGTATAGAATAGTTGGTCAAAGTCGGCAGAGAAGGCAATGCACCAGTACCAAGCTGGACAGGACAAAAACCACCGTAATCGACAGCCGTGTTGGTAATATAAATATTGATTTCTCTGAGGCTCGACGCATGAAAATAATCATCGCTTGCTCCGGGAGTTGGCAAAGTACCTGGCGGATAAATATTGGAGTTTTCTTGTCCGAGAGTCTGTACGTTTTGAGCGGCAGTGCATATGCCTGCATACGCCATAATCGTGCTACCACTTCCGGGTTCGTAGGCGGTAGTTGAGTTTGCATTTCCGTTACAAGAGCCAGCATTGCCAGCGAATGTATGATTGGAGCCGAACTGGTGTCCAATTTCGTGTGCCACATAATCTACGTCATAAACGTCGCCTTGCGGGGTCGAAGATCCAGTTACTCCGCGACCTTTTATAGCTACGTCGCAAGGAGCTTGAAGATTAGCTACACCGCCGCCGCCAGTACTAAAAACGTGTCCGATGTCGTAATTGGCAGTACCAATGACAGCGTCACAGTTGATTTGGTTTTCTCCGAGCATCGTAGAGCCGTTGCCGTTGGTGTAAGGGTCGGTGCCGCTGACATAGATAATATTGGTGTTGTTGGCTACCAAAATCATCGTGACGGCGAGTTCTACTTCGTAAATGCCGTTCACGCGGGCGACCGAAGTGACCATTTTTGCTAATACCTGTGCTTGCGTGGGAGTTGAAAGACCAGTTACGGCTTGAGAATATTCAATCGTTCCTGCCAAAGCCAAGCGGTAGCGACGGAATTTGCAATCTCCGTAGCGCAAGCCTTCGTGACCAGCAGGGCTGATTTTTGGGTGCGCATCTGGCACTGTGCCGCAAGTCCAGTCTGGAAGGACTTTCCGCGCATAATCTTTTTTGTAGTAGCAAGTATAAAAATCCGTAGTCGTGGTTGCATAAGGGTCGATATAGACAGTACCACGCTCGCGAGAAAGGATTTGAGCATGGAATCCGTAGGGAGTGATGTCGAATCTAATACTTTCGCCCGGATTTTTTACGCCACGTCCGCAATAAGTTTGGATTTCGGGGTGTTGGTCTGCCAACGGTTTTTCCATGATGGGTGCGTTGAAGACCAAAAATTCTTCAAAACTCCCGTCGGGCATTGGTAAATTTATTTTGAGCAAATTATCTACAGGGTCGCCCACGTAGGCTTGTGGCGCGTCGGCTAATACGGTTTTTAGTTTTTGCAAATCTAATGCAAGAGTTTTGTACCGCAATGGAAAAATCGGGCGTTCACTTTCAGGAAAGTTGAGAGTTGTTTCTTTTGTTTCTTTCCAAATTCCCGAGGGGTCAGTTTGGTTTTGGGCAAAAATAGCGAGCTGCGAGGTGACAAAAAATATTGCCAGAGCACATTTTAGGTAAAATTTTGAAGTCATAAAAATTAGGACGTTTTAATAGAAAAAGATATTAAAATGTTCTTTGTGGGTCGCAGCGCAAATAAAAGAATTTATTTTCGAACTACAAAAAAAAACGTCTGATATTTTCCAATATCAGACGTTTTTGTGACTATTTGTAACTTTTTATAGGTTTTTCTACTTTTTTACGAATCTGTAAGAAGTCGAAACACCGTTGGCTGTTAATTTTACCAAATAATCGCCTTGTGGCAATGCAGAGATGTTGAGAGGTATTTGCGTTGCGCCGTTCTGCAATTCGACGGTTTGGGTGATGTATCTTTTTCCGCCCATATCCAACACTTCAATACTTGCATCGCTCGTATTTTCAGGCGAATTGATACTGATTGTGACAGCATCTTTGGACGGATTCGGGAAAACGCTTTCAATGCTTGTAGCATCGGTTTTCGATTTTCTTTCCAGCGCAATAGTGTTGCTTGTAGTTGATTTTCCGTCCTTATCGACTTGTTTGAGGCGATAATAACTTACACCTGCTAATGGTTTTTGGTCAATGAGTTGATAAGTTTGTCTGTCCACATTATCGCCTTTTGATTTTACGGTACCGATTTTCTCAAATTGGTTGTTTGCGCCACTGCGTTCTACTTCAAAGTGGTCGTTGCCTTGCTCTTGTGCAGTTACCCAGTCTAAATTATTTACATTTCCTGCGTTATTTCCTTCAAAAGAAATCAACTCAATGGGTGCAGGAATAGCGCAAGCACCTACAGTAATGGAGGCAGTAGAAGTGCAGCCGTTGCCGTCGGTGACTTGTAGATTATAAACTCCGCCAGCCGCCGCACCAGTAGTAGAAGCTGTATTCGCAGAAGACGCGCCCGACCAAGCATAAGTCGGGAAACTGCTGCTACCCGTCAAGCCACAATTAACGACATTCGCAGCAGTTGATGACAGTAAAGGCGGACAAGAGCCGTTAGAAGCCAACGTAATTGTTGGTTTTGGGTTGATAGTCACAATTACGCTGTCCGAAAGCGTAATCGAAGTATTGCATTGCGGACAAGCCGATTTTTGAGCATCTTCCGATGTGTTGAGATAGATTCGTGCCGTTATTTTTACTTTCCATTGTCCGGCTTGCGTGAATGTCACAGGTATGGTACTTCCTGCTGCCGTAGGCAAGGTAGTAGGTGGAGTCCAACCGTAAGCTTTTGAAGTATCTGAAACTGAATATCTATTCAAACTGTCTTTTGCCATCGTACAGCCAGCACTTGAAAGATTGGTGTAGGTATAAATCCACTGTGTAGGTACCATCTCACCGCTTGAGTAGGCTTTATTATCCTTGAAAGTTACTACATCACCGATACAGCCGGTGACTTTGCTTGCGTTGATGGTCGTGGTGGTGGGTAGTGTTTTGCAAGCCTGCGAAGTAGGAAGTGTTTTTCTACGCGGGCTGAGTTGTGCGACTGTCCATGTTCTTATTTTTTGCTCGGCAGTGAACATAAACAGGCAAGCGTCGGCTGTATAGTCCATGTGGTCTTGATAGTTCACGCCGTTACCAGAGTTTCCAGCAGGGCTTGTGTCGGCTCCACTTGTCCCTGTTGCACAACCTGTAGAAGTAATTATCGCGCCAGCAGTACCCGGACAAGTAGTGTTCGCAACTCGTGCCTTTGGTGTGTCATTGCAATAGTCTGGTTCGGCAGGGCAAGCACCATCAGCATCGTCGCCCCAGATATGTCGCAAGCCAAAAAAGTGACCTGCTTCATGTACGAGAGTTTTGCCCAGATTGTAAGGAGCCGCAGCCGTCCCGCCTGTACCGAATCCGCTTGGGTTTATTACCACTCCGTCGTCATCACAAGTGCCAGCATCGGCAGTAGTAATGCTTCCGTCCGTAAAAGCCAGATCTGGAAATGTAGCATAACCCAATATGTCATCACTTATGGGAACTACCCAAACGTTGAAAAAATTCTCTGGGCAAAAATAAACAACTACTTGTTTTACATAGGTGTCGATATAACTCGTCGAAAAACCAGCAGTCCCGTTGCCGCCACTTGCGGCTGTTCCAGTATCCCAACGCGCGGTGGACAATGCCCAATAGCATACTCCGATTGCGTTGGCGTTAGTAGAAGTTACGGCTGTGCCTGTGTTGAGCGTAAAGTTATCGCTGATACTTCCTGCAAGCGGAGTCATATCATCGCCCCAGTATTTTGCGAGGCAAAAATTCATTTGCACGTCAGCAGCTACAGGTTTGAATCGAGTTGCGATGGAGGCGTTTTCGCCGTCCATATAGTCGAGGTTCAGACGACTCATTTGGCTTGTGACTTGTGCAGGTGTCACTGCTGCTGCCGTGCCAGCGCGGTGTATGATATGAAATATAACAGGAATATTGTATTGAGTTGGCAAAGCTGCCGAGCGGTTTGGGTCGTTGGGTGGAATCAAATTATTTCTGCGGGCTTCTTCGATGCCAGCAGCCATTCGCTTTTCAAATTCTTCGGTAGAAGGAAGTTTGCCTTCGGCTTGAAGTTTTTTGAGGTATTCTGTACTTGCGCAGCGTACATATTCGTGGAGTTCGTCCTGATTGATATTACCATTGGCATCTGGTTTCAATTTTACGAATACATTATTTCCCTGCATAGAGTAGCCGGGAGTAGAAGGCTCGGGGATTTGGTCAATAATGGTAGGTTTCGGAAATTTTGAGCCATTTGCCCCGAATTTGTATTCTTGTGCGTTCAGAGCCACCCCACAGCAGACGATAGAGAATACTAAAAATAACAGTTTTTTCATTTTTTAAAAATTTTATTTAGTTGGATAAAAATTACAGTCCATTTTTATTGTATGTCACAATAAAACGGAATAATAAAAAAATAACGATGTTAGTGGGGAAAACAGGTATATCTCGACCTGTTCGGCGACGCAAATGTAGAATTTTTATTACTAAAAACTCAACATATTATTGAAAAAAATTTAAAAAAAAATATAAAATAATATTTTTTACAATCAAAAGAATATTATTTTAAATTTTAAGTTATTTATGACAAAAATTCTGTTTGTCACTTAATCCAATAATTTATAAAAAAGAATAAAACTAAATAAATCCAAAGCGCATCTAAAAAATGCCAATAAAGGGTGAGCAGTCGGAGGCGAAGACGCTTCTCGGGATCCGAAAAATAAACCAAAACACTGACGGGTTCTCTCATTCTTTTTCGGGCGATGACATAAAAAATAATCAAAAAAGGCAAGCCGCCGATGACGTGCAGAAAATGTAAACCAGAGATGGCATATAGGTAGGAGGCAGCGTTGGTGGAGTTGATAAAAATTTGGTCACTGAACATCAAATGCCAGCCATAGTATTGCGCCGCCATAAACACAAAAGAAAGTCCGATGGTCGCCACTAACGACTGTTGGTAGCCGTCTGTATCGTCGTTGTAGTAGCATTGTTTGGCGCGCCACATCATGCCGCTGCTCGCAAGCAAAATCACGGTATTGACCAAAAAAATATTCGGCAGTCGGAGCGGCGGCAGATGATTTTGAGTCCGCGTATATATGTATGCGGCAGTGAGGGCAAGAAACAGCGCGCTCAATCCAAAGAGCAAAATCGTGACATATACGTTGGCGGGGTGGAAGAGCAGTCTTCTGTCTTCTTCTTTTTGCTCTTCGAGAAATTTTCTTTTTTCTTCTTTGTTCATTTTATTTTGAATAAGTCGTGTTTTGTGACAATTTATTGAGGATAGTAAAAATTGATTTTTTAATAAAAACTATCGGGTTGAGAACAGCAAACAATGAGAAATGTTGTTGTCACTCACTCCAACGAAAGGTTTGGGCGAGGTCAAGTCCTGCCAAGTCCAAGACTCTGTCCACAACAGTGGCGGCGAGTGCCTCAAAGCTGTCAGGTTTGCTGTAAAACGAAGGAGTAGCGGGGCAAATAATAGCTCCTGCTTCGGTGAGTGCAGTCATATTTCGGAGATGAAGGAGGCTGTATGGCGTGTCACGGACGACCAAAATAAGCCGTCTGCGTTCTTTCAAAATCACATCTGCGGCGCGAGTACTGAGGTCGTCGGATACGCCTGTGGCTATCCGTCCGAGCAGTCCCATCGAGCAAGGACAGGCAATCATCGTTTCGTAGCGAGCGGAACCCGAAGCGAAGGGAGCCATAAAATCATTTTTTTTGTAAAAATCAAAGGGATAATTCCGAAAGTCGGTATTATTTAGCTCCAACTCCCAATTATATTTTGCGTTGTCGCTCATCACGATGCCTACTTTCTCGATTTGGCTTTGCAAAAGCAGTAATTTATCCAACAGAACTTTGGCGTAAATCGAGCCACTTGCTCCACCAATAGCGACGATTATCTTTTTTTTCATAAAATCAAGTTTTACTTTTTTAGCAGTTTCTCGTACAATATTTTCATTCCAACAGATGCTTTTTCATTTATTATTGTCAAATTGTGACTGTGTTCCAGTTCATAATTTAGGGTTGGTTTAGGGTCAATTAAATATATTTCTGCTCCAATAGGAGCGAAACCCACCAACGCAGCGGCAGGATAAACTTGCATAGACGAACCAACTACCACCACAAAATCAGCTTCTGCAACCAACTCTGCGGCGGTCGCAAGCAACGGAACTGGCTCTCGAAACCATACAATATGCGGGCGAAGTTGAGAGCCTATTTCGCATAAATCGCCTAACAAAATATCTTCTTTACAATCATATACCAAATTTTCGTTTTTAGAACTGCGAGATTTGAGCAATTCTCCGTGCAAATGTAAAATATTGGAGCTGCCCGCGCGCTCGTGAAGGTCATCCACGTTTTGGGTAACGATGCTGACCTCAAAAAATTCTTCCATTTCGGCAAGAAGTAGGTGCGCTATGTTGGGTTTTGCTGTCACGAGATGTCGCCGCCGTTGGTTGTAAAAATCCAAAACGAGTACAGGATTTTTTTTGAATCCTTCAGGCGTGGCGACCTCCAACACGTCATGACCCTCCCAAAGTCCGTCAGTATCTCTGAAGGTGTTGATACCGCTTTCGGCACTAATCCCAGCCCCAGAAAGCACCACTAATTTTTTCTTTTCGACATTCATTTTTATTAAAAAATATTATTTTTGTGACAATACATAGTTTGTGACATGGTTTAGGAATGTATCTAAAATAAACTACTCATTTGTACTGCTAAATATACTATCAATAACAAGGCATTTTAAGGCGCAACGCAGGGCGTTGTAACGAAAAAACAACGCAGTGATTGATTGAATTTATTGGAAAAATTAAGTGCCTTATTTTTTCCTCATTCCTTATTTACCCCATTTATTTAATTGGTTTACCAAAGCAGCAAAATCTTTCGGCGGATTGCAGACAAAACTCATGCGAGTCCCCGAAGTGGGTTGGTCTATTTCAAGCCGATGTGCGTGCAAAGTGGTACGGTTCATGATGGGTTTTTCCTCGTCGGTTCCCTGCATTTTACTCAATTTATACTTCCGTTTTATTTCTGAAAGCAACAAACTTTCGCGCCGACCATACAATGAATCCACTGCCAACGGATAGCCGATTGCTTGAAAATGAACTCTAATTTGGTGTGTCCGTCCCGTTTTGATTTCAGCTTCTACGAGTGTGAATTGTTTGAAGTTTTCGAGAGTTTTGTAAAGTGTCAGAGAATCTTTACCACGCTTGGCGGCGACCATTTTTCCGGGCGTACTCATACTTTCGGCGATGGCGAGGTCAATTTCGCCAGAAGCTGGTTGCAAGCGTCCATCGGTCAAAGCCAAATAAAATTTGGCTGCAGTTTTTGTTTCAAACTGTTGGCTCAAATGTCTGTGAGCGTCTTCGTTTTTTGCAAAACACAAAACGCCACTTGTTTCGCGGTCGAGGCGATGGACAGTAAAAATTTTAGCGTCTTCGGTCTGAAGACTTTTCAACATAGCCACTAAATTAGGTTTAGTAGCGTCAAAACGATCAGGAATAGTCAGTATTCCTGCTGGTTTGTTGACGATAATTAGGTCATCGTCTTCAAAAATAATTTCCAATTTATTCATAATCTATTATCGAAATAGCTCCGAAAATTTTTGTTTTTTATTGATAAAAAATTGCCAAACGATACTTCCGTCGTAAATTACATCTTGGTTGGCAACGCCCAACTCTTGCCTTTTTTGAATAGTTTTGAAAAAATATCTAAAAAAAGACCAATGCGCCCGCGCAACTGCCCAAACATTTTTTGGACGACCTTCTAACAGAAATTTTGCGCCTGCCACAAAATCCAAAATAATAATTCGCAAAGGAAGCAACCAAATTAACTTATGGACAGATTCATTTTTTAGCAAAGTAAATAAACTATTTCTAAAATTGAGGTAAATTTTTTGCGGATGCTCGTAGTCCAAAGTTCCGCCGCCGACGTGATAAACAACAGATTCGGGAACAACAGCGATAGAAAATCCTGCGCGCCTAATGCGCCAACAAAGGTCAATTTCTTCCATGTGTGCAAAATAATCTTCGTCAAATCCGCCGAATTTATGATATATATTTGCACGAATCAGCAAGCAGGCTCCAGTCGCCCAAGCAATATTCTGAAAGCTGTCATATTGACCATTATCTTCTTCGACCAAATTAAATATTCTCCCTCTGCAAAAAGGATAGCCTAACTTGTCTATCCAGCCGCCTGCTGCGCCCGCGTGTTCAAAATTTTTAGGATTTTTGAAGGAGCGAATTTTGGGCTGGCAAGCTGCTATATTCTGTTGATTATCAAGGAGTTGAATCAAAGGTTGCAACCAATTTTTACTCACTTCGACATCAGAATTAAGCAATAAATAATAATCTGCTGTCACTTGCTTCAGTGCCGCTTGATAGCCACCAGCAAATCCTAAATTAGAATTTAATTTTATAACCTTGATATTTTCTTTATAATTATTTTGCAAAAAAAGCAAAGAATCATCGGTAGAGGCATTATCGGCGACAAAAATTGTGACGTTGTTCAGTTGGCTATTTTCAATCAAAGAGGGTAAAAACTTTTCTAAATATTTTTTTCCATTGTAGTTCAAAATAACTATTGCGACCGAACTCGCCTGCTGCGAACTCAA
>JAYWGG010000050.1:0-2976 GCA_043778415.1 Saprospiraceae bacterium | reverse complement strand
TTGCTTCGGTGACGAAGTCAGAATCCGAAATCACGGCAAAATTCAATGGTAAAATTGAGTTCGACGGCGTGCGTGTTACTATCAACAAAGACGAACTCGGCAACGATGCCGAAGTAGTGCTTTCACGGACTGGCGAGGTGCGTATTATTGAGCCAAAAACAGCTAAAATACTATCTTCCAGCTATGTTCCGTACGGTGCGGTGCTTCGAGTAAAAGACGGACAAAACGTCAATCGCGGCGAACTAATATGCGACTGGGACCCGTTCAACGCGGTCATTGTATCCGAATTCAGCGGTATCGCACAATACGACTCTGTCGAAGAAGGCGTTACTTACCGTGTCGAGCGTGATGACCAAACAGGATATGCCGAAAAAGTCATTATTGAATCAAAAAATAAGCGTAAAATTCCGATTATCAAAATTATTTCTCCCGACGGAGAAGAATTGCGAAATTATACATTGCCGCTCGGTGCTTACATCTCCGTCGAAGACGGTCAGGAAGTAAAAGCAGGAGAAAAAATAGTCAAAATACCGCGTAAGTTAGGTAAAATCCAAGATATTACAGGCGGTCTGCCGCGTGTGACAGAGTTGTTTGAGGCGAGAAGCCCGTCAAATCCGGCAGTAGTGGCAGAAATAGACGGTGTAGTTTCTTTCGGCGGCATCAAACGTGGCAATCGCGAGGCGATAGTGACGACCAAAGACGGACACAAACACAAGTATCTGATTGGACTTTCCAAGCACGTTTTGGTGCAAGAAGGCGACTTTATCCGTGCAGGCACGCCGCTTTCAGACGGTGCGACCGCTCCGATAGATATTTTGAACATCAAAGGACCGTTTGCAGTGCAGTATTACCTCGTCAATGGTGTGCAGGAAGTATATCGCTCCCAAGGCATCGCTATCAACGACAAACATATTGAGGTCATCGTGCGACAAATGATGCGCCGTGTAGAAATCGTAGATCCGGGAGATACCAGCTTTTTGGAAGGCGAAGCAGTCGAAAAATACGACTTTTTGGAGCAAAACAACTGGATTTTTGACAAAAAATTCATTACCAGTTCTGGAGATTCTAATAAGCTCAAGCCGGGACAGTTGGTGACTTTGCGCCAACTTCGGGAGGAAAACTCTTACCTGAAACGCAATGATAAAAAGCAGGTAGAATGGCGCGACGCAGTCGCTGCGACCTCTACCTCAATGTTGCAAGGTATTACGCGCTCGTCGTTGGGTACGAACAGCTGGATTTCGGCTGCATCGTTCCAAGAAACGACCAAAGTGTTGAGTACGGCAGCCATCGGAGCGGTGAGAGACAATCTAAACGGCTTGAAAGAAAACGTTATCATCGGAAAACGGATTCCTGCGGGAACTGGTTTGCGTCAGTTCAACAATATTTTGGTACAAAGCAAAGAAGCCAGCGAAGAGCAGCGTCAGCGCCATGCCAAATACGAAACGGCGGCAGTGACGTTGGTGAGCGAAAAATAACAACGGTCACAAGGATTTTAAGGAATGAAGAAAAAACGGCGTTCAACTTTTGAGTTGAACGCCGTTTGTATTTATTTTAGATAAATTCCTGAAATAAACTATCCATTTTTTGACAAAAAAAATAATTGTAAAAAGACAAATATTTGTATATTTGTCTTTGGAATACACAAGAAACTGTAAGTAATGAAGTCGCCAAGCACCAATCCGCACGATGAATTTTTCAAAGTCGCCTTCTCTCGACAAGACGTGGTGGAAGAGTATATTCGGCAGTTTTTGGCGCAAGGATTGGTGCAAAATATTGATTTTCAGTCGCTTGCGATTTCTAATAATTCTTACATTTCCGACCAACTCGAAGAATATTTCGCCGATGTAGTTTGGGAATGTAATTATGGCGCAGCGCGCAAACCCATCAAAATAGCTTTTTTATTCGAGCACAAAAGTTATGTACCAAAATTTCCGCACCTCCAACTGCTTCGATATATGTTGGAAATTTGGGACGATTGTGACCGAAATAAATTACCGCTCACGCCTGTAATCCCGATTGTTGTCTATCACAACGCCGACCCCAAACGGCACTGGCGATACAGACCATTCGCAGAATATTTTAAAGAAACGGACGAATTTTTGCTGCCTTATATTCCCGCTTTCGATTATCAACTCACCGACCTCACGAGCTTCTCCAAAGAGGCTTGGCAAATGCTGAAAGCAGGGCTTTTACTAAATTCTTTGCGGACTTTGCGCTTCGGCAGCGATGAAAAATATGTACTTCAAAACGCCGAATTGATGTTCGTCAGCGTCGGCGACCCCGAAAAAAAGGAGTCACTGGAAACTTTTTTTGTCGCCCAACTTGTTTATATCCTAAAAAACAACGAATTTAGTCCTGCCGATGTGTATAAAATTATTCAAACTGTAAAAAAAACTACTAATATGAGTTCTTATGATCATCTAATTCAAGAAGCTAAAAAAGAAGGCTTCGACAGCGGCATTGAAAAAGGCATCGAGAAAGGCATCGAAAAAGGTATCGAAAAAGGTGCGAGCCAAAAAGAACGCGAAGTAATTGGTAACATCTTGGTGCAGTTCCCAAATTGGGACGACGAAAAAATTGCTGATTTAGCTGTTTCGACGCTCGAAGTGGTTCGTGCGGTGCGCGCAGAGTTGGGCGTGTGAGGTTTAATATTCAACCTCACACGCTCTCTCATCTCATCTCATCACTACAAACTTCACGGATTGCTGTCGGTGAGTGGCGGAGTCGTAGAGAGTGCAGAGGTACAAGCCGTTGGGCAGGGCGGAGGTGTTGATGTCGAGGCTGCCGCTGGAAGGGTCGAGCGAGAGGGTCTGGAGTTTTTTGCCCGTGTAGTCGCTGATGACGACGATGAGGGCAGTCGTGTTTTCTGTATGGTATGCTATGTGTAGGAGGTCGGTGGCGGGGTTGGGCTGTATCACCAACCCGAGCGGAGCTTCGGCTGGGGCATCGCTGCTGGCACTGATGAGGCTGGGGCAG
>JAYWGG010000049.1:0-2995 GCA_043778415.1 Saprospiraceae bacterium | reverse complement strand
CGAAGCCACATTAGGAATGTATCTAAAATAAACTACTCATTTTTTCTGCTCAATTACAAACAATCACTGCGTTATTTTTTCGTTACGATGCACGGCATCGCGCCTCAAATCTGCCTTGTTATTGTTTCAATTTATTGGAAAAAATTCAGTACCTTATTTTCTCTTCATTCCTTAAATGTTAAAGTTTTACTTTTTTTGAAAAATAATTGCAAAAAAATTGGACAGTTAAAAATAAAAGTGTAAATTTGTTTATAGTTTACAAACTAACGAGATGAAGAAAAGTAAAATGCGCAACTTTTTCATTTCCAAGCAACGATTTTTTACAACCCTTTAACCCAGAACTGCTTTTTGTATTTTTATTTTTAATTATTAAATTTTTAAAATCATGCAATCAGTTATTTCAAAAACATCGTTCAGCCACCCAAAACATATTATGAAAAATAATATATGGGGGGGGGGTAATTCCTCAAAAAATTGTCTTGCAGTGTTTCTGTGCATTTTTAATGTTGGTAGCTTCGGGCATTAATGCTCAAAGTTATGGACTCATTAGTGAACTTTCTGATAACCAAGTTACAATGACTACTCCCCAGCAGCAGAAATTTCAAAATCTTCAAGCGCAAAGCGAACTTCAATTTGTTAAGTTCCTGTCGCTCGGAAGTTTATCTATGGCTGACCAAAATGGTTCGCTCACTTTTTCGCTTCCAACGATTGGAACAGTTACCGCAACAGCGAAACAAGTGCGGTATAGCTCTGAAAGTGATTACACTTGGGCAGGCGAGTTTACAGGTACTCATCATGGCTACATGGGTTTAGTTTCCAAATCTTTTGGAAAATGCGGTTTTTTCCAAATAGACAACCGTTTTTTTTCGTTGATAGATTATGGGCAGAATAAATATGCTCTGATAGAAAATATTGGCGATAACAAACCAAATATTAATGATTGTGCTGTAGTTACTACCCCGAAAGAGGTAAAAGAAGGCAAACAAGTAACAAATTACTGCGACGAAGAAAATAATACCTGTGCCGCCAATATTCTTATGTTGGTTTTGATTACCCCAGAAGCCCAAGCAGAGCTGGCTGCGATATATCCAAATCCTTTTCAAGCGGCATTATCTTCATGGGTAGCAGTCTTGGCGACCAATCTCGCTTTTGTGAACAGCGATATTCCTAACAAAACACTCGTTCCGCGTTTTCAGTTTTTACCGAATTTTGATTATGCAACTTCTGCTACTCTTGATGACAATCTTGACGCAGATTACATAACCTTATCTACGAGTTCAATTTACAGAAATATACGCTTACAAAATACTGCTGACCTCGTCGTAATGCTCACAAACAGTCGGTACACTTCCTTTGGCACAGCTTCATTAGGTCCAGCATTTGAGAGTTCTTATGGCATAATTACGGCAGCCAATATATTTAGTCCTCGTTGGACATTTCCTCACGAAGTAGGACATCTTTTTGGTGCTGACCATAATGTTACTACAAATGGGGGAAACGGAGATGAAGATACCGGGTGCAATCATGGGCTCAAATTTACAGACAATACAAATATTGAAAGACGTACGATATTAGCACTTCTTTCTCCAGATGAACAAAACAACGGAAGTCGGAGGGAATTAAATTACTCTAATCCGAATATTATAATCAATGGAGCTTCGACCGGGCAGGTGGGGATAGCCGAAAATTCTCGGATTATTAGAAATACCGGCTGTGTGGTAGATGGACATTTTGGCGGACCTTTTGGCGTACAGCTTTGGTCCACTGCATCGCCTATTTGTAGAGGAGATATAGGAAGTAATGGAAATTGCTATGCTGTCGTAACTCTACCCGGCCAAGAAGATAATATTGGACTTCCACCTTATACCTATGAGTGGAAATGGTCAACCAGTCCTACGAATTGGTTTGTTGCACCTTTTGCCAATACGCCGTCTATTTTTCTGGGCAATTATCCGGGATTGTCGCTTAATAACCAGATATGGTTAAGAGTGACGGTAACATCTTCTGACGGATTAGTAGCAATGGACATGAATAAAGTAACTTTTAGTGATTGTTTGGGTAATGGTACTGGCGATCGTAGCGTGGATTCAAATAATCTAAATGATAATGCCGCTACCACAAGCAATACTTGGCTTGCAAAACCGAACCCGACATCTGATATTTTCCAGATTGATTTGACCAATATACTGTCTGTAAATGATGCTGTGTTTACGCTCACAGATGCTCGAGGAATATCATTTGGGCAATGGAAAAATATGTCCATAGGACAAGATAAATTAGAAATAGATATTTCTAATCTGCCAGCAGGAATATTTTATCTGCAACTCAAAACCGCCAATCAGCAGCCTTCTATCCAAAAAATCATTCATATTAACAAATAAAAATGCGTGTTACCGCCACAGTGAAAGTGGCGGTAACATACTTTATTTACTCTAAAATCATACAAACGATGAAAAAAATAAATTTATCAGCCATCGCTGTGCTTCTATTGTGTGCAGCTTACTCTTGCAGCAAGGACAAAATAGCTGCTCCCGAGCCAATCAATATCTACTGGGGAGGAGGTCAAAAAAACGGTGCTGCAAAAGCTCAAAAAAATGGTAAAACTTGGGATGCTTCGGTAGAGTGTTATACCGATAGCGTCAATACTATCGCTGCATTGTCCTTCCGGACATTTTCTTTTGATTCACTTCCAAGAGAAAAAATTATTATAAATTGTATTCAACTTCATACCGGAAAAAAGAAAATTATACAACTGACAAGTAATTGTAGAGATACTTTTCCAACATCAATGTTCATATTGAAAGGCGGCGACGGCGATGCTGTAGCTTTGCTTTACAACATCAATGAAAAGGAGGATAACTTTTTAGATGTTACTGCTATAGATACCGTTGCAAGGGTCATAGAAGGAAATTTTCAAGTTTCTTACAAAGTGCTTGACCCCTACAAAGAACGTCCGTATGGATTTCCCGCAGTCTTGACCTTCAAAAGTGGCAAT
>JAYWGG010000048.1:0-8809 GCA_043778415.1 Saprospiraceae bacterium | reverse complement strand
TCTTTTTAGAAGATTATTTATTGATGATAAATTTGCTGATTTTTAGAGAGTTTTCTCCTTGAATATATCTGCAAATATACAAGCCGTTGGGCATATTTTCTAACCGAACCTCGGCAGTGCCGACGGCGGTTTCGACCGCTACTCGGCGATAAACTTTTCCTGTCAAGTCTTCAATCACGATAGCGTCCCCTGCTAAAACTTGGGCTACCTGATATGAAATATTGACCACGCTGCTCGCAGGATTCGGCGCTACATAGAGTGTATTGTCGGCACTTTCTAATGATGACGAAGTATTTTCGCTATTCGGGTCAGCATTTTCTTGTACGGGCAAATAACGGTGCTTGGTACAATTTCCGTACCCAATACAAAGCACTGATTGGGCTGCATAACCCGAAAACACATTGGAGTTGTCGGCTATTTGTTGCAAATTGGCTTGCTCTTTGAGCGTCAGGTCTTTGGTAATTGAGCGACCGATTGCTTCTACACCTGCTCTAAAAGTATAAAAATCGGTATAATTTTGGTACTCCTGGGTATCTGCGCTCGTAAAACTAAACAGCGTAGGCAAATCACTCAACAGTTGGGTAGCATCTGAATTTTGACCGATGCTGTGGAAGTATTCAATCAAATCGTATTTAAAGCTCAACAGAGGAGTCGCTTTCAGAATGTTTATTATTTCCGTATGATGAAAAACAGTATCGTTTTTCCAGTCGCAAAGCAACATATTGGCAGCTAAATTCATTTTAGAGCTTGCGTCGGACAGGTTCGACTCCAATACCGCGCGAGCAGTGGGGTTGTTCCAAGTAGCTTTTACAGCCGCAACATCGGCAGCACTCAAAGGATAAGCAGCATTTGCCTTAAAATATTCCAAAATATCATAGTTTCTTACCGCTTCTGGGTTCGCTTTCAACAATTTTACCCGCTTAGCAACCGTAAAATAAGCACTTTTAGCAACTGCACTAAGCGCGGAAGCCGAAACGAATGGCGAAGTAGTTAGCAACTTGGTAAAAACCTCGCTTGTTTGGGCTTCAGAGGCGACGGACTTGATAGAACTCAACAAAGCAATGGTATTTCCAGCGTCAATTTTTGCTTTGTATTCGCTACTTAATTGCTCAAACACAGGCTTGGAAGCAGCGAAAATTTCTTGATTGTCTTGAATCTGTCGGGCTGATAATTGCGGTCCACCGGTTGTAGCACCAAAGTTGGACGGACAAGTATTTCCACCACTTAACACTTTGGTCACTAATCCAAAAATACGAATTGGTTCTGTGCTACCTGTTCCATGAAAATATGTGATTGGTGGTCCCTGATTTCTAATATTCCAAACATTGGTGGGCAAAGAGCTGAAAGTATTTCCCGCATTTACTGTATTGCTCCCTTGAAACATCCGTAACCCATCATCACTAAAAACAGGAGTCGGAATAAACAAATCTGTGTGATTATTAGATAACGAATTACAAATAAACTGTAATCCAGTTAAACTATTTTGCGACTTATTGGTGAAGGGAGCAAAAAGAGCCCTACTTGGACTATAATAATAGTCAGGATCAACGCCTATTCCTACGAAACCTGATAAAGAATTTCTATAAACTCTGTTTTCGCTCGCCCCACCTTGAGCCACAGTTATTCCATTATTTACCTGTGAGTTGCTGCCACCCCCTGCACTCTGGCTAATATTATTTTCTTCAACTCTATAGCCAGAGCTGCTTACTAAATTAATTCCAGCTATTTCGCAGTTATTACTACAAGCCGAACTTAAGCCGGGACCGACTATAAAAGTATTCCGGGTTATTACAAAATTATTTGATATGTCAGTAGCTATGCCGTAACGATTTCTTATAAAATCAGATTGGTCAACATCAAATGTTGCACTCCTACATGCAATACCATTATATAAATTTTGAAAAGTAGTTTTTATTAATGTTCCATTGCAAGGGTAAACAGTACCAGTACAGAAAGCCGCTATTGATACCGAAGCATTTTCTTCCACAACAATCCCTACTACTAAATAAGGAATCGCAGATATAGAAATTTGATTCTCAAACAAGCAACCAAGAACACGAGTTCCAGCATTTTGAGATGCATTTACACCTTTTACAGTCGATATATCTGTGTTTAAACGATAATTGTTATTTGAAATAAAACTTGTTCTTACCAAAGAACTAATATTTTTGAAGGAATAAGCCGTTAAATTTACCCCAGTTCCGTTATTTAAAAATAAAGAATTCGTGGCTCTTATGACTCCGCCCTCACTTAAATTTGCTCCAACCAATGCGTATTCGATAATTGCATTGTTTTTCATTTCAATAAATCCTTGCTTGTACAGTTGTGTTAGTGGATTTAAACTTTGAGCGAAACTCGGGTTTCCTTCCACTCTGACACCGCGCCAAAGTTTAGTAGCACAACCCGAAGTCAGCTTTCCTCCGTCAACCAATAATTTAGCACCAGGTTTAACTTTAATACTTGCCATTTCGCTAAGGCTAACTTCGGCTGTTACGGTTAAAGTAAAGGGTGCGAGGACAATAACATCCTGATTTACGACACGAGGTGTGTTCCAGACAGTATTACTCGTAATATTTATAGGGGTATTACTGAATCCACAAGGAACAATACCTTGAGCTTGCAAACTCGTTGAAAGTTGGAATAATACCATGATTAGCAACAGTTTAATAGGTAATTTGAGCTGTTGTAAAATTTTGTTTTGAGGAATTACCCCCCCCCCCCCATATATTATTTTTTATAATATGTTTTGTGGCGTGATTTAAGGTTTTTTTTGAAATCTTTTTCATAATTTGAAAAATTTTGATGTTTAATGAAATAGGTCTGAAAGTCGCAAATTATCAATGTGACAACTTGCTCGCGCAAAGATATAAACTTCTTAATTCTTAATAAAGGACACTTTTGGCATAAAGTACTATCCTATTAATTTATATTTTTTGTCTAATTAACACATCTAAATAATTGATTATCAGTAATTTAACATACCTAAAATAGTATCCCAGTGGGACAAAAAATTGAAAAAATCAAACCTATTTTTCATTAAAATAGTGCTTTTTTATGTGTTATTTTTCATTTTTCTCACAAATATTTTTTTTAATTTAGTAATTGCAAAGAATTACTTGTAATAATCAATTATTTATGCGACTAAAAACTACTTAATTCAAAATAAGACAAAACCTAAAATTATTTATCGGACTGAATGATTAATTTTTTTATAATTCGGTGGTATTTGTACGTCAATTTGAGGGCATAAATGCCATTCGGAAGCCCAAAAACATTGATTTTACATTGGTTGCTGTTGTCCAAAGTCATTTTTTCGTCCAACATAGTCTTGCCGTCGAATGCCGTTAAATCTACCCGAATGTCTTCGTTTACTTCGCCAAGAACAGAGATTTTGACTACATCTTGCGCAGGATTGGGGTGTATATATACGTCAAGTCCGTTCTTAATTTCGCTGTCCGAGCCGATTATCGCCGACACGACCGGATAGGTAGTAGCTCTGCCGTCTTGGTCAATCTGTCGCAGCTTGTAGTAGTAATGGATACCCGCTAAAACTTCGGCATCGTCTAAACCGTAAGTGTTTCCTCCGCCATTCGGAGCGTTGGCGGAAACGAATCCTAACACGTCAAAACCTTTGTCGGGATAGATAGATTTTTCTAACTGAAATCCGAAGTTGCCCTGTTCGTTGGCAGTTATCCACTGGAGTCTAATTTTTTTATCTATCGCTTTTGCTTGAAAAGTGAGTAATTCGATAGGAAGCGGATTTTGGGCAGTGGAAATGGTAGAGCCAGTACTGGCAGCATAAAATACATTATTTTTTGCCTTCAATACCAACCGAGCCGCCGCCAGAGGCGCAGAAAGCCCCGAAATAACGACCGTCGCCGAACCCGTATTGGGGATATTGGTCGCAAGAGGTCTCAAAGTAACACCTCCATCGACTGTCGCAAAAAGGTCTAATTGCGAAGTGCTGATAGGCGGAACGTTGGTCGCGCCTACGCTCCACGATAGCGTCAGTTGGTTGCCATTGGCAATGTTCCACATTCCGATAGGTGCGATGAATTTGAACTCCGACGAGTTATTGACGGTAATAAGCATATTTTTTTCGCTCGTGCAGCCTCGTCCTTGCCCATCAACTGCTCTGACGGTCAATCTCATGTTAAGATTGCGAGCTACGGTAGATAATTTTTCCCAAACGGTCAGGGTAGGGGTTACGAAATCGGTAAAATTTGGAAAATATCGGTTGCTGCTTGTCGTTGGTTTGCGGCTTCTGAAAGTCGGTCCGCCTGTAGCTGTTGGGTCGGGCGGAGTCGAGAATCCGTCTTCTATGTCGAATTGCTCCCAATTGTAAGTCAAAGTATATCCGCCAGAAGCGGTAGCGACTTGACTCAAAGAAAAAGGCGTATTTTGGGGAATAGTATAGTTATTCAAAGTCGGAATAGTGGGAGGCGTGAGCGTTGTTTGGGTAGTCGAGCAGTCATCGAACTGCAATAAATAGTCACTAATTTGTGCAAGACTTCCTGCGTGAAAATAATCGTCGCTCAATACTTGCACATTGTAAGGCGCGCAAATTCCCGAGTACGACATGATGGTAGAGCCGCTCCCGACTTCAAACAAAGAACCGACGACCCGATTGGCACAGCTTCCATTGGCAGCGTAAAAAGAATGTTCGGCACCAAACTGATGACCAAATTCGTGGGCAACCAAGTCCACATCAAAATTATCTCCCGAAGTATTTGTACTTGTGGAAAGAGCCTGCGCTTTGTATGGAGCGTAGCAAATCGTCCCTACATAAGCCACTCCGCCCAAATTGGCATTGCTGAAAAGATGCCCTAAATCGTAGTTGGAAGTACCTATTTTAGCGTCAATAGTTGCTTGGTTTTGGGTCAGCATCAGGTCAGTGTTGGTATTGCTGTAGGGATCTGTGGCTGCGTTGGTATAGATTATTTGGTCGTTATTGGCTACCAAAGTCATATTGACTCCTATTTCTCGTGATAGTATGCCATTTATTCTGTTCACGGTAGTCACGATGTCACCCAATGCGCTCACCACTGTACCTCCGTGCGCTGCTGTATATTCGCCAGTGCAAGCGACCGCCAGACGGAACTTCCGTATTTTACAGTCCCCAACTCGCTCCGAAGCCAGCGCGTGATGTGGCGTTTGAGGGTGCGGGTGAAGCGAATTGCAGGCAAAACGTTCTTCTTTTTGGAGGACATCTTTCCGAGAGTAGCAAACGTAATGGTCGCTTTCGGGTTCGATGAGTTCGATATTTTTTTCGTGTCTAAAAATAGCTGCGTGAAAACCTGTACTATTGAACTCACATCGGATAAAAGAATTTTCGTTGGGATTGTTGCCGATAGAAGTGCCGAAATAAGACTTTATTTCGAGGTATTTTGCAGCCAACTCTGGCGACATTACCTCGCTTTCTTGGAGCATAAAAGCCTGCAAAGTACCGTCCGAAAGCGGTATATTGATAGTGGCAGAAGAGCGTTGAGTCGCAAAATCACGGAGATAACTTTGGAGTTCGGACTGCTCCAACTTGAAGTATAAAATTTTATCTGCCAGTGCTTGCCGTCTTGCAGATGACTCCGCAGAGCTTATTTTGGGTGCAACGGATTTCGTCCATGCGTCAAAAACAAACTGTTTGTTTTGGGCGAAAGATAGATTGAGTTGGCAGCAGCCAACACAGAAAAGTGTTAAAAGTGTGAATTTGAATTTCATTGTTCAGAATAATTTTTTTGATGAAAGCGGACAAAAAATAATCTGAATCTTATCTGACATAGTTTGGCTCTGGCTGCTCTGCGCTGCCAGTTAAAAAGTTATTTTGTATGAAATAGTTTGGAAAGAATGTGCTTTTTATGTGGCACAACTTGGGTACATCTTAAATCAAAGCGGTATTTGTAAAGCACAAACTTTAATTCGGTATTGCAAAGTAGCACATTTTATTTCAGACTACCAAATTTATTTTGTGTTTTTTATAAAAATTTTTACAAACACAATTTTTTGTCACAAAATTTGTATTTTTTATTTTTTTTAGTAGAATAAAAAGCTACGAAAAAGGTTAAAAAAGTTGGTTTAGTCGAAATTATTTTTTAATTCGAGTTCAAATTTGTAATTTCGTATTTGAAGAAAGCATTTAAAACAAAGTGTTCAGGTTTTCTTCATTTCATATCAAAAAATCAAAAAAATATGTTTCTATTTATTCTCGGTCTTATTTGTGCTTTTGCCGGAAGGTCGGTGCTGCGAAGCAGCCCAACGATGGCTCACTACAGCAGTTACGCATTTGCTATTGGGCTTTTAATTGCCTCGTTGGGTATTTTTTCCAAAGTTTTTGTAATCATTCAGCCGGGAACGGTTGGGGTGCAAACGCTTTTTGGAAAAGTGCAAACCGACGTGTTGGAAAGCGGTTTGCGAATTATGAATCCGTTTATGGACGTAACGACTTTCGACATCAGAACCCAAAACTATACCATGAGCGGCGTGCATGACGAAGGTAAAAAAACGGGCGACGACGCGATTCGCGCCCTTACTGCCGACGGCTTGGAGGTGGTCATGGATTTGTCGGTACTGTACCGCGTGGTGCCGACCGAAGCCCCAAAAATTCTTTCTACGATTGGGACGGATTTTGAAAATGTCGTCATACGCCCTGTCACAAGGACGCGTATTCGCGATAATACTGTTTACTACGATGCAGTTTCGCTTTACTCTACCAAACGCGAAGAATTTCAGTCACAAATATTCAAAAGTATTGAAAAAGACTTCAAGGACAGAGGTTTATTTTTGGAGCAACTTTTGGTGCGCAACATCACGCTTCCACAAAGCGTCCGCACCACTATTGAGTCGAAAATTAACGCCGAACAAGAGGCTCAAAAAATGCAATTTGTATTGCAAAAAGAAAAGCAAGAAGCCGAGAGAAAGCGCATGGAAGCACAAGGAATCGCTGACTATCAACGAATTATCAATACAGGATTGAGTGACAACCAACTCCAATACGAGCAGATAAAAGCGTACAAAGAGATAGCGACTTCGCCCAACACAAAGGTAATCATTATGAGTGGCGGCAAAGGAAATCCCGTTATTATTGGCAACCAATAGCCGTAAGAAAATTGTTATCAAATAAAAGAAGAGCTGTAAAAATTATTTTACAGCTCTTCTTTTTCGTGTCACAAATCCAGCAAGCCGTTTGGAAGATTAATGATGATTTTTTTTAATTCGTAATCCACTTTTTCAATCAATTTGGGGTGCAAGGGTATCATAATTTCTTTATTTTTATACTCCACGATAGCCATTTCTTGCTGTGGCATCTCGAGGATTTCTTTCGTCACTCCGATGACTCCAAACTCGACATCTTCTACCAAAAATCCTACACAGTCGGAATATAGCAAGTCGCTATCTGGTAAAAAATTTCCAGATACAATGCTTTTTTCGGATAAAAGTACGCTTTTGGAAGACAACATTTGGGCAGCTTCTTTCGTATCTACGCCTTCCAACTTTACGATTATTTGATTGCCGCTGCGCACGGATTCCATAAAATAAGGCACGCGAGTTCCTTTGACTTCGATAAAAATAGCTTCAGTACCAAAAAAATCATCTTCAAAATTTTCTTCTACAAAAAATTTCAATTCTCCTTTCAGTCCGTGCGGTTTTTGAGTGTAGCCGACTGCGATTAAATTTTCCATAGTTTTTTTAATTGTGGTCTATCATTACTTGAAGTAGCGTAAAACCTTTTTGAGCTTTTTGCTCCCAAGAAAGTGCTGGATTTATTATTTGAGTATCTAAAATTCGTAATTGCCTGTAAATCAATCCGATACCTTCGGCATATTTTTCAGAAGACTCCCGAAGCTCAATCAAATTTTCACTTTTTGCTTGCTCTACGGTCGTCACTTTCGGATAATTATTTCCAAGCAAAGTAAAACTTTGAGCAGTCCCAAGCACTTGATAAGTCCAGTTTTTGAACATTTGTATGCTTTCTTCGGCGACTTTTACGACCAGATTGGGGTCAATAAAAACATTACCGTCCCAAGTATTTCCCTTTTTTAGCGGAAAAACCATCTTAATAAATTTTAGATTTTCTTCCACTCGGATTGCCTGCGTTTCGTTCCTGAATGTAGCCCAAACGTCTTGAATCTCGAATGGTAAAGTATCCGACTTTCGAGAATATCGCTCCACTTTGTAGCCCAACCCAAGCAAATTGTCATAGACGGTGTCCACCACGATTTCTTTCACGAAAGTAGTAGATTTTAAAACATTTGTCCCAGATTGCGCAGGGTCGTAAATCGTAGAATCTATCCGATATGTGACATACTTTCCGATGGTAAGCGGAAAATAATTGTAGCCAAAGTCGGGCTTATACTCCTCTAAAGTCTGCTTGGAAGCACAACCCCAAAGGAAAAGTGCAGCCAACGCTGCGAAAAAGAGTTTTTGAACGTTCAATTTTTTCATAAAAAAATTATTTTTTAAAAGCTACTATGGAATGTATCTAAAACAAACTACTTATTTTTTCCTCATTCCTATCTAAATACGCAAATTTAGTTTTTTCGTTGCTGCGATTTGATTTTTTAACTTTCAATAATTAAATATTTTTTTCAAATCAATATTCATGCCTTCAAAAATCGGAGTCGTGGCGGAGTTGTCTTCTGTGAGCGGCTGAATCCCAACGTATTTGCCCGCTTCGTTGAGCCTATAAATGAAAATATTTTTGTCGGTAGCGTTCACGAGCCAATATTCTTTCACGCCCGACTCTTCATAAACCTCAAATTTTTGGTTCATTTCTTTTTTGGTATTTCCGGGAGATAGTATTTCGATGACCAAATCT
>JAYWGG010000047.1:0-8811 GCA_043778415.1 Saprospiraceae bacterium | reverse complement strand
GCGTAGGAAGGTCGCCGATGTCCCGAACATCGTCTTCGAGCCGCCCGTTGTGTCCGTGATGAAAATTATGTGATTTTGCCCAATATTTGTAAGGAATTAGGCTTATCGTACTGCAAATAATGCCCACCAAATCGTTCATTTTGCGGGAGCGAAAAAAAGATTGATGCCCGCAGTCGTGTTGAATGATAAATATACGAACTAAAAAAAACGCGTTGAGCAGTGCCAAGCCGAGCGTCAGCCAATACGACACGCGAAGGCTAAAATACATCAGCACCCACAGCGCCACGAATGGCAAAAAAGAAGTGACAATTTGAGTGATTGCGATTTTAGTGCTTGGATTCTGGTATTTTTTTACGATTTGTTGCCAATTATCTGCAATGTATTGGATAGATTGCTCTCGATTTAATTTTGTTGATTGCATTATTATTGATGGTTTTAAAAATTATATTTTTTTATAAAAATGAAAGCGATTTTTAGAGTGGAATATTTCCGTGTTTCCGATGCGGACGATGTTCTACTTTGTTCTCTAACATCGCGTAGGCTTTGATAAGTTTTCGGCGCGTGTCTGCGGGGTCAATCACTTCATCTACGAAGCCACGACTTGCGGCGCGGTACGGATTGGCGAAGGTTTCGGCGTACTCTTTTTCTTTTTCAGCGAGCTTGGCGACGGGATCGGCAGCCGTCTGAATTTCTTTTTTGAAAATAATTTCGCTCGCGCCTTTTGCGCCCATGACGGCGATTTCAGCTGTGGGCCACGCAAAATTCAAATCTGCTCCAATGTGTTTGGAGTTCATCACGTCATAAGCTCCGCCGTAGGCTTTGCGCGTGATAACGGTGATGCGTGGGACGGTCGCCTCACTGAATGCGTACAGCAATTTCGCGCCGTTGGTAATGATGCCATTCCATTCTTGGTCGGTGCCGGGCAAAAATCCCGGAACATCTACCAGCACCAAAAGTGGAATATTGAAGCAGTCACAAAAGCGCACAAAACGCGCCGCTTTTCTCGAACTGTTCACGTCCAAAACGCCTGCAAGACTGGCTGGCTGGTTGGCTACGATGCCGATACTCCTACCTCCCAGGCGTGCAAAACCGACCACCATGTTCTCTGCAAACTGCCCGTGAATCTCAAAAAACGAATCTATATCCACGATATTGGAGATAACGTCTTTCATATCGTAGGGCTGATTGGCGTTTTGTGGGACGATGCTCCGCAATATTTCTCGCTTTTCGTCGCCGAACTGAAAGGGCAAATTTGGAACTTTATCCTCACAGTTTTGTGGCACAAAACTCAATAATTTTTTTATTTTTTGGATACAATCTATGTCGTTGGTGGCGGTCAGATGCGTCACGCCAGATTTGCTGGCGTGCGTGCTTGCGCCACCAAGTTCTTCGGCTGTAACAGTTTCGTTGGTGACGGTTTTGACTACATTCGGTCCAGTCACAAACATATAAGACGTGCGCTCCACCATAATCGTAAAGTCAGTAATCGCTGGCGAATAGACTGCTCCGCCGGCACAGGGTCCCATGATTGCCGAAATCTGTGGCACAACACCCGATGCCATCGTATTGCGCAAGAAAATATCCGCATATCCGCCCAAAGAGCTTACGCCTTCCTGAATCCTTGCGCCTCCCGAGTCGTTGAGTCCGATGACTGGCGCGCCGTTTTTCATCGCCATATCCATCAACTTACAGATTTTTTCGGCGTGGGTTTCGGAGAGAGAGCCGCCAAAAACCGTAAAATCTTGCGCAAACACATACACCAATCGCCCCGCGACCGTCCCGTAACCCGTCACTACTCCGTCGCCGAGAAATTGCTGTTCCGCCATCTCGAAGTCCGTGCATCGATGCGTGACCAACATACCGATTTCTTCAAAAGAATTATCGTCCAACAGAAAGTGAACGCGCTCGCGAGCAGAAAGTTTGCTGCTTGCGTGTTGTTTTTTGATGCGGTCAATGCCGCCGCCTTCGCGAGCTTGGACTTTTTTTTGGTCGAGGGACTCTAAATGTTGCTGCATACATTAATTTTAAATAAATAATTTGGCAAAAGTTGAACCAAAATTACCGACATCTTTTAGTCGCATTCTTAAGGCATTTTTGATTGGATAATTCACTGGTCAAAGGTACAAAAAATTAGTTTTCTCTCCACAGTTTAAAAATTCCTTTTTTTACCCAGCCGCCGCCGCAGGCAGTCTATTTGTCAGATTTTTTTTATGCAACAAAAAAAAAAGCGTTTCTTCGGGCAGAAGAAACGCTTTTTTTTGCGATTAGTTTTTTACAAACTTAGCTTCTGCAACCCGCTCATCGGGCTTGCTGATAGATAGAAAATAAGTGCCTGCGGGCAACTGTCGAATATCGGACGCGTAAGTTCCTTCGCCCTTGACGGACGAAATATTTTCTTGGAACACTTCTCTTCCATCGGAAGAGTAAATTTTGAGCGTCAAGATTTGAGTGGTATCGGAATTGTATTTGAATTTCAAAAAATCCGAAGTCGGATTGGGCTGCAAAGCAAGAATTTCAAAAGATTTTTGTTCGTATTGCACCGCAATTATCTCCGAGTAAGTCGTCCGCCCGTCAGTATCGGTTTGTTGGAGGCGATAAAAATTGGTTCCACGCGTCGGGTTCAAATCGTCGAAATTATACACATTCTGCTGACTTCCGTTGGACGCAATACTATTCCGTTTTCCAATAGTTTGGTAGTTTTTTTGGGCATCTAATTTTTCTATTTCAAAAAACTTATTATTGCCTTCAAAGGCGGTTACCCAACGCAAAGCAATCGTATTTTTGGACTGCGCGCCCTCAAAAGTCAGCAACTCTATCGGCAGCGGAGCGGCGGTGCGGGTAATCCAAATCGGAGAAGTCCAGATAGAATCGCCGTCTGTCTGAACTATTTTTGCAAAATAATAAAAATTATTTCCCGCCACAGTCGGGTGCGTAAAATTCAAAGTACTGCTGTTGGCATTA
Source organism: Saprospiraceae bacterium (assembly GCA_043778415.1). GTDB lineage: Bacteria > Bacteroidota > Bacteroidia > Chitinophagales > Saprospiraceae > JAYUHK01. The sequence goes on along the minus strand of JAYWGG010000047.1, from coordinate 5,850 downwards.
GAAGTCAGCAAAGTAGGTAGGAAATTGCTGCCCGGTATCCCGTAATAAATTTCGATTTTACTCACATTGTCGCCAGCGTCTGCATCGGTGACTGAAAGCGAAATCGCCGAATTAGCAGTCGTGTTGAATATGCTGCCCATAAAGTTGCCGTTGAGCGTGTAAGTGACTTTCACATTCCAGTCGTCGGAGGCGTAGAAACGCATAGCGCGGTAAGCACTGTAAATACTATCGCGGTTCAGAGCGGTAGCCATTACGACTGTCCGTGAATCGTTGGTGCGCCCAAAAGTGGTATTGTGGTTGTCGTGGTCAATAGTGGGTCCAAGATGATAACCTTTTGCCAAAGCCGTATAATAGGTAGAAGTATAAAGTGTAGCTGGAGCGTCGCTGTAGTTGGTGGTCGTAGAGAACGCGCCACCACTCCGAACCGCAGTACCTACGATGGCGTTGTCGGCAGGCGTGCTGAAAGCTGCGCCATTTAATAAACTTCCAAAATCGCCCGACTGCGGGTGCGCAAGAGTACAAAATCCTTTGGAGTAGCCATTGATGATGCTCCAAAGAGCCGTATAGTTGCCTTTGGCACAATAAATATTATAATTCGGTCCGGGCGGCGTGGTAAGCGTTTCCCAACCCACCAATCCGGGGATTCCATAAACAATTAGGTGTCCGCCGCTGCTAATCGTCCCCCACTCCATGCCGTACATGGTTACGAAAGTGCCGTTGCGGTTGGAAGTATCCGCTTGGTAAAGACCGAGTGTAAAGTCGGCAACGTAAGTGCCGGGATTGTTGGGACTGCTAAAATGATTATGCTCAGAAATGCCCAAAAAATCCATGTGATTGCTTGCGCGAGCGTATTTGTAGTCGTCGGCAGGCGTGTGGCTGCCTGTGGTAGCTCCGTCTTGATTGCCATCTGAATAATCAGAGTGGCTATGAATATTTCCGTAATAAAAGTTATATTGCGCAAAAATTGACGTTTGAAGTTGGATAAATAGAATTAATAAAATTAGCAGTTTCTTCATTTTTGTGACAGCGTAAAATTTTGATTTGAAAGATAATAAATTAAGTATTGCGCCACAAAATTATTATAAAGATTCTTTAAATCCTACAAAATTCTATTAAAAAACAAATAAAAATTAAATAAAATAGTTTTTACAATTTTTATCACAAAAAGTAAATATCACAAATGCGATAAAAAAAATTATTTTTTATCGCATTTGTGATAAAAAAATTTAGCCCAAAAACTACATATTATTGTAGTTTATTATATTTATTAAAAAAATTGAAAAAAAAGTCGCAAAAAATTAGGAAATAGCAAGGTTTAAGTCTAACTTTGCAATCTGAATTTTCCTAAAACCTTCATCGTTCTCTAATAAACAAAGCAAATATCGTGAAACTGTCAAAAATTTTCAACTTCTTCAGCGCAGATAAGTCGAGGCGCACCCTCGACGACCTCAAGCGCGACTTACAAACGGTCAATCATCTCGAAATGAATCAAATCATAGGTGGTCGAAAACGTAGCATCGAGCGTTGGAACAACGGCTGCGGAGGAATTATTCCTCAATAGTCGTCTGTGCTATGCTCCCAAGCAAAATTTAAAAAGGTTGCAAGCTGTAAATGCTTAGTAACCTTTTTTGTTTTTTCGTAAAAAAATTCTCTCTATTTCTCTTGTTTTTGTATGCCAAAAATTGCTGATAATCCAGACGAAACAACCCGATTGGAACAAAAAATCGCTATCGAAAAGAATCCCAACGACAAGTTAGGACTGATGGATCAGTACATTGCGTTGATGATATTTAAAGACGTAGAGCGAGCAAAAATCTTACTAACACACCAAGAGCAATTACTCCAACAAACCCCTAACAATAGGATTCTCATTCACTTTCTGACGCACAAGGCTTTCGTAGAAAACCAACTTTACAACTACTCTGCCTCTCTCGATGCCTACGAATTGGCTATCCGAGAAGCACTGAAAATGAACGAAAAATCCCAAATCGTCACTATTTATATTGACGCATCGGGAACGCTTATCAACCAAAATAATTTTGAAAAAGCCGAACAATATCTCGAAAAAGCACACAAAATAAACGCCGAAATCACCGAAGACAATACTTTGCTTTCTGCTCGGCTCAAATGTCGGGAAGGTTTCGTGCAGCTCCACTACGAAAATTATCCGCGCGCCATAGAACTTCTGTTGGACGCTGAAAAATTAATTACCGAATACGACAAGCCGCTCAAAATCAAAGATTATTACTTTCTGACGCTCGTGCAGAGCGGCTTGGGACGCGTCTATGAGCGCGGCGATGACTTTGAAAAAAGCGTGCGAAGCTACCTTACGGTCGCCAATATGTGCGAATCTATCGGCATACGCTCGCGATTGAGCTGGCATTATCTGAACGTTGGGAATAGTTTTATGGCAATGGGCGACCTCGAAAGTGCCGAAGAATACTACAAACGTGCCAACCAAACCGAAGAGGACAGCCGATTTTCAGCCCGCGCCTCCGCCAACGCCAATCTTGGTTACATCGCTTATATTCAAGAAAATTTTGAAACTGCGCTGGATTATTTCGACCGCTCGGAAGAACTTTTCAAAAATCGAACGGACGGTACAGAGGCGACCAATATAACGAGCCTCGAAACCTATCGCGGACAGCTTTACATGGCGGCGGGCAAAGAAAAATTGGCATTGCAGCACTTTGCAAAAGCCTTCGAGCAGGCGAAAGTGAGAAACGATAAGCGGCAATTAGTCGTCATTTGCAAGCATATTGCGGACTTTCATGCGTCGGAAGGAGATTTCAAAAACGCCTACGAATACCAACTTTTGTACGAAAAAATAAGCGAGCGACATCACGAAGAAATTAGCAAGCGAAAAGTATTAGAATTAGAGGCACGGTTCAGCTCTGAAAAAAAGAAGCGCGAAACAGAAATGTTGCGCTTGCAAGCCACCAGTCTGCAACTCAAAGCACTGCGCGCGCAAATGAATCCGCATTTTATCTACAATGCGCTCAATTCCATACAGCAATTTATTACGTCCAATAACGCCGCCGATGCCGCCAAATATTTGGCAAAATTTGCTAAACTGATGCGCCAAAGCCTCGAATATTCGGATATGGAAATGCTCGACCTCGAAAAAGAAATTGAGTTTCTGACGGATTATTTGACCATCAATCAAAAGCTGCGCTTCGAGGACAATCTACAATTCACGATTGAAGTAGATGAAAAATTGGACGATGATTTCGTCGCCGTGCCGACGATGATTGTGCAGCCTTATGTCGAAAACGCTATCGAACACGGACTGCGGGGCAGAAAAGACGGAAAGATTTTGGTTCAGTTTTTATACCACAACGAAAAATCACTCATCTGTGTCGTAGAAGACAACGGCGTTGGGCGCGAAAAAGTGCGCCTCCACCAAGACCAAATCGGATACCACGAAACGCACAGGTCGCGAGGGACGACCATTACCGAACAACGATTGAGCTTGCTTTTGGGCAACGAACAAGGTGGAAATTACATTCAAACCTTTGACCTCAAATCAAAAATAACTGGCGAAGCCGAAGGCACACGAGTGGAAATATTAATTCCCTTTATGGAAATGGGTATTTGAAAAAAAACTTTACCGTTCCCTAAATGAAACATACCGTTCCGTAAATGCTTTGCGCCAAAAACATATTAAATGTTTCACGCATATATAAATGCCTGTATATTACAGCGTTTTCTCTTTATATGTTTGTTTTCTCATTTCCTGCACCCAGCTACCGCCCCCTCCTTCTTTTTCCTATGCGTAGCGAATGTGCAGGAATTTTTTTTGCTCCATTCGCCGCATTTCGACTACTTTTAGCTTCGATATTTTTGTTTAAGTTCTTACACTTAAATAGACGACATTTAATATTCGACATAATTCGTTGATTTTCAGTAGTTTATGACGACTCAAAATTAAAAACTAAAAACTTATAACTACTTAATTCATAAATATTGGTTTTTAATAACAACATATCGAAGTTACCGACACCTAAAAAGTGTCGGTAACTTTTGGTCAAATAATTTATAAAACTAAAAACTAAAAATTAAAAACTAAAAATACATTTTATCCAATATCCAACTGCTCAAAAAATTCTTTTGCAGACAACTCTCTGACTTCGCCCGGCTCCAAATCCTCCAACTTTATTCCTGCAATAGACACTCGAATCAGCCGGATGCAGCGATGCCCGACGGCTGCTACCATTTTGCGAACTTGGTGGTATTTTCCTTCCGTCAGCGTTATGGAAAGCCAAGTAAACACTACGTTGGGGTGCAGTTTTTTTGACTCCGAAAACAAATTTTCGGGAGTTTGAATGATTTTTGCCTCACAGTTTTTGGTGGTATAAAACACCGCTCCACGTCCAAAAATAGAAAGTCCAGACCGCATTTTTTCCAAATTCTCGTCCTCCACTTTCCCACTTACTTGCACCCAATAAGTACGACTGTGTGGTTTTTTACTCGAAAATAACAGGCGCGTAACTCGCTTGTCGGTCGTCAGCAACAGCAAACCTTCCGAATGATGGTCGAGCCGTCCGACCGCGTGCGTATCGGGCGGAAAATCGAACTCCAAACTGCCCAAAAGTCGTACTTTGTGAGAACTCACAAACTGCGACACCATATTGAAGGGCTTATTGAGGACAAAATAGCGATGGTCGAGCGTAGCGTTTTCGGTCATGGCGATTATTATGTGACAAGCACGGGAACTGACTTGACCGTATGTTTTTGGTCAAAAATATAGGTATCAATACTATTTTCGCCCAAATTGGTGAGTAAAATGCCAATTTTAGAAACTTTGACCTCCAAACTTTGCCCTCTGAACCGAACTTTGAAAGCCATAGAAGTCCACTGTTTGGGCAAATTGGGGCTGAAGTGTAATGCGCCGTTTTTGACGCGCATACCACCAAAACCACGCACGACGGACATCCAAGTTCCCGCCATAGACGTAATATGGCAGCCGTCTTCGGTGTCGTTGTTGTAGTCGTCCAAGTCCAAACGGCTGGTGCGAAGATACATTTCGTAGGCTTTTTCAAAATTTTCTATTTTGCAGGCAACTATGACATGGACGCACGGCGAAAGTGAAGATTCGTGGACGGTGCGCGGCTCATAGAAGTCAAAGTTTTTGCGTATCGTTTCCACCGAAAAATTACTTTCAAAGGTACAAAGTCCCTGCAAAACGTCGGCTTGTTTGATGAAGCAAGAGCGCAAAATCCTATCCCACGACCATTTTTGATTGAGCGGACGATCTTCCGCTCGGAGGTCAGCGACGGTAAGAATATCCTTGTCCAAATAACTATCTTGCTGCAAGAAAATTCCCAATTCCTTATCTTCGGGCAGAAATATTTGTTCACAAATACTTTTCCATTTCTCTAATTCTGTGACAGTGTTGAAATTAGTAAATTCAATAATTTTTTCTAATCTTTCGGGGTCAGTTTGCCTTACATATTCGATACTTTGGGCAGCATATTCCATGCACCAGCGAGCGATATAATTGGTGTACCAGTTGTTGTTGATATTATTTTCGTACTCGTTGGGTCCAGTCACACCGTGCATGACGTATTGTTTTCTTTGCGCCGACCAATGCACCCTTTGCGACCAAAATCGAGCAATGGCAATCAGAACTTCCAAGCCAAATTCCCCCAAATAGGACTGGTCGCCCGTGTAGTTGATATAGTCAAAAATAGCGTGCGCTATCGCTCCATTGCGGTGTACTTCCTCGAAGGTAATTTCCCATTCGTTGTGACATTCTTCACCGTTCATGGTCACCATTGGATAGAGTGCTGCGCCACCTGTAAAGCCTAATTTTTGCGCATTTTCAATCGCTTTTTGAAGTTGTTTGTA
>JAYWGG010000046.1:0-3006 GCA_043778415.1 Saprospiraceae bacterium | reverse complement strand
CAATGGATTCTTTTTTGATATAATTTGGAGTAGTTTCCAAAAAGAGATTTTGTCCAGAACTGTTTTTTACGGCAATATCAATAGACGTTTCGCGTACTGTTCCTACCGTTTGTTGTTTGCTGCATGAAAATAATAGCAAACTGGCGATACTAAAAAATAAGTATTTCATAATTAATGATTTTTATTAAGTGTAAAAATTAAGGGTGAATATTTTGTGTAATATATTGTGCATATTGATAATTACCAAGAGGGGGGTTCCATAGGTTGTAATAAAACCAACCGTTATGATCTCCTCGCCAGCCCCAATTCATGTGGTAGTTTACTACTGTATAACACTTATTTTCAGACCGGGAATACCCGTCACAAACCCACTCATGAGAGTTTGTATAATAATAAAAACCCCAAAAATCCCTTTTTCTTGTAGTAGCACCTTGGAGTAAAACAGGCTTATTAGAGCCAATGTTACTCCAAACTGTTTGTCCAGTACTGGAATTCACGCTACTTCTGTCCGCAGTACTATAGTTAAATGTTCCTTTAAGGGCTGGAGGAACTCTATCTCCGTAAGCTCCTGAGCCACTACATCCGTACATCATATTAACACTATTTCCTATGTCACGCATCATTCTTTGTACTTCACCGTTACCAAAAGTGTTTTGCATAGATGAATAATTATAATTTTGAGTGCTTGGGTGCGCCCGATAGCGTAATATTTGGGCAACAGCAGTTGCTACACAGCCTGTCAAGGCATTTGGATTTGACGCACAAGTAGCAGTACAACCGTTATCTGGACATTGTTCGTTATAGGTACAACTTTGTCCCCATGTAGTTTGAAGTAATGGTCACAATGTTGTTATAGCAGTCTTTCCACACGGATTTTCGATGCCGCCGTCGCCTTGCCCAAAGCAATTTATAGCGGGGTCGCCGCACCCAATTTTAGGGTCTAAAAGACAGTCAGGATAATTTGGACAATCTTCACAACATTTAGAAGAACCGCGCGCATTTTCAGTATTTACTATCTCTGTGATTCTATTCCATTCGTCACTTCTGTCGGGTGTATTGTCAGCTAATCCGCTCTTAATTAATTGGATATTGTCAAAAGTAACATCAAACCAATTAACCAAAGCAGATGGAACTTCGACGGATTCATATTTTCCGTGTTCTACGAGGGCGCAAACTGGCTCGTACCTATCATCGCCTGAAATTACAACGTAACCATCTTTGCTGTAATTGATGATATACATAATTGGGTTTTTCAGGCTGTCATTAATTGTAAAAATATTTTCTATAGTTTTTACTCCTTCCCCTATTTTCAATTTTTCAGGCACAATAAAATTAATTTTTTTTGCAACATTTTCTGCGAAATCAATTGGCACGATGTGAGTAGCTGCAAAAACTGATTTGTTCTTTTTTTCACTTCCTTCCAAAGAAACCACGCTGTTAGCTGTTTTTACTCCAACTTTATCCTCCTTTTTACAGCCTACAAAAAACACAGCCCCAATCGCGAGGAACAAAAGCGAGAGTAAAGGCACAAGTGACGCTGGCGATTTCAAAAATCCACGCCCCGTAAATGCGTTGTTATGAGGGGGGGGGGGTACCATAATTTTTCTTTAAATACTTGATAATCATACAATTAGATATTAATAAAAAATAAATAAAACGGATTTAAAGGTTAGAAACATTCTCTCTATCCTATCCACTTGCAAATATACGACCTTTTTATTTCTCCCCAAAGGACACTTTTGATAAACTTTACTATTCTATTAATCACTATTTTTTGTCTAATTAACAAACCTAAAAAACTGTAAATCAATGAGTTATAACATAAACATTTAGCTTATTTTGGGACAAAAATGATTTTAAATTATTTATTTTTTCATAAAAATAATGCTTTTTTTTGAATTTTTCTTAAATTTTTGAAATTTTTGTCAAAATATCGATTCATTCACCTACTTGCCCGCGTCATTTCTCGCTTACGGGGCGGACCGGGGATACTTTCGAGGCTGAATCCTACTCGTTTCAGGGTTCTTTTTACGTCGCCTTTGGCGCAATAAGTCACCAAAATCCCGTCGGGTAGAAGGCTGTCGTACATTTTTTGGAGCGTATCGTCTTGCCAAAGTTCGGGCTGCGAGTCGGGCGCGAAGGCATCAAAATAAATGAGGTCAAATTGAGGCGGCGACGACCAATTCTCCACCTTGTCGAGGATTTTTGTGAACCGAAAATCAGTACCCAATTTTTGTTTTTTACCCCAATCGCAATGATGGATTTTTTGAAAAATGGCTTCGTCTTCTTGTGCTTTCAAAATTGTCACAAAATTGAAATTATTTATTTTTTCTAACGCAATCGGATAGGCTTCGAGAGCGGTATAATTTATGGTAAGATTGCGCTTTTTTGCCTCCAAATGCGTCATAAAAACGTTCAATCCCGTCCCCATTCCGACTTCGAGGATATTAATTTGTTGCTGAATCGCCGCCTTCCAGCGCAAGCCAGCGTCTATAAAGACGTGCTGACTTTCCTGCACCGCGCCGTAGCGAGAGTGATAGGTCACTTGGTACTTTTCGGACCAAACAGTGTGCGAACCGTCCTCCGTTTCTACGATGTTGGGAATAACAGAATCCATCTTTGGCGAAAATTAATTCAAAAAAATTACCAATTTGTGACAATAAACGGAATTTTCATTTGCGGCTCTTTGCTCATCGTGCGGATTTGTTGGAAATAATTGTAGTAAGGTAGCCACTCGCCAAGCTCTGTTCTTAAAAGTCTGATTTTCAGGGAGTTATCATCTTCGTCTTGTTCGCCTTTGAGCTGCTGCACTAATTTTTGCAACTTTTCTTTCTGTTTCGGATAGTCACTCGTCCGATATTTATCCAAGTTTGCGAGCTTGGCTGCGATGTCAATCGCGTCTTTCAAGTCGCCTAATTTGTCCACCAATCCGATGCTTTTTGCCTTCGCCCCTGTCCAAACTCGTCCTTGCGCGACCTCATGGACGGCGTTGCGCTCCATTTTTCG
>JAYWGG010000045.1:0-8890 GCA_043778415.1 Saprospiraceae bacterium | reverse complement strand
AAAATCACAACACCGTGCAATCCGTATGGCTAATTTATTACAAAAAAAAATCAAATATTCCGACCGTAATCTACAGCGAAGCGGTGGACGAAGCACTCTGCTTTGGTTGGATAGACAGCAAGTCAAAACCGATAGACGACGAGAAATTCATGCAGTTTTTTAGCCGACGAAACCCCAAAAGTGTGTGGTCAAAAGTGAATAAAGCAAAAATTGAACGGCTCACAAATAGCGGACTGATGACAGCAGCAGGCTTTGAGATAATCGAAAAAGCAAAACAGAACGGCTCATGGACGATTTTAGACCAAGCAGAGGCACTCATTGTTCCTGACGACTTGGAGGCAGCGTTTCAGAAAAGACCCAACGCGAAAATTTATTTCATGGGTTTGAGCAGGTCAGACAAAAGAAATATTTTGCAATGGCTTACTCTCGCAAAACGACCAGAAACAAGGCTGAACAGAGCAACGGAAATAGCCGAGCTTGCAGACCAAAATCTGAAACCAAAACAATTTCGTGCGCTGAAAAGCAGCAGATAATATTGACTTTTGCGTAGCCCATCAGAAAGCGACAGAAATCCAAAGCGTCGTAAAATTAAAACATTCGCTCTCGCTCCAACACTCCAAACCCGTCCACCATCTGCGTATGCACGGACAAGGAATGAAGGAAAAGTAAGGTACTCAATTTTTTCCAATCAATTCAATCAATAACAAGGCATTTTTGAGGCGCAACACAGGGCGTTGAAACGAAAAAATAACGCAGTGATTGATTGAATATTGAGCAGAAAAAATGAGTAATTTTTTTAGACGCATTCCCAAATGAATTTATAATTACTCCATAGAAGAAAATAATTTTAAAAAACCTAACTTTGCAAACTAATTGTAACACACAAAATATAATATGGAAGCAACGAGCCTCACGCCGCAACAAGAGAAACTAAACGCCCTGCGGCTGCTGCTGCCCGAGGTGTTTGCGGAGGGCAAAATAGACTGGGAGAAGCTGCGTGCAACACTCGGCGAAGCCATCAATTTTAGTAACGAACGCTATGTGCTAAACTGGGCGGACAAAAGCGATGCTTTTAAGGTGCTGCAAACGCCGACGACCAAAACCCTCGTGCCTGCCAAAGCCGAAAGCAGCAACTTTGACGACACCGAACATATTTTTATAGAAGGCGAAAACCTCGCCGTACTCAAAGTGCTGCAAAAAAGCTACTTCGGTAAGGTGAAGATGATATATATAGACCCGCCCTACAATACGGGCAACGACAGCTTTATATACCCCGATAAGTTTAGCGAAACCCGAGCGGAGTACGCAAGGCGGGTAGGCGACAAAGACGAGGACGGCTATATGACGAACGACGGTATGTTTAAGAAGAATAGCAAAGAAAACGGACAATACCACAGCAATTGGCTCAGTATGATGATGCCGCGCCTCTACCTCGCTAAAAACCTCCTGCGGCAGGACGGCGTGATATTCGTTTCTATCGACGATAACGAAGTCCATAATCTAAGGCTGCTGATGAACGAGATTTTTGGAGAGGAGAATTTTGTGGCGAGTTATGTTTGGGAGAGTACTTTTAGACCTGATAATAGTTCTAAAATTTTCAGAAAAAATGCAGAAAGTGTTATATGCTACTGTAAGAATATCTTTAATATTAAACATTTAATAGGCTCGAAAGAAGGAAGTGATGGATTACCTTCTCTTACAAAAAACTCTATGAAAGAATGTAAGTTATTTTTTAATGGAAATACTGTCATTACTTTTTTAAAAGACGGGTTGTATCAAAAAGGAGTTAAATCTTCAAATTATGAATTGCTCAATGATGTGACAGTTAAAGATGGTTTGATAGTAAATTCTTTTAGTTTAAAAGGTAAAATGATTTGGAGTCAAGAATATTTAGAGAAGGAATTACAAAATGGAACTGAAATAATAATAAAAACAGAAGGCTTCGTGCCTTATACAAAAAAGAGTACTTCAAGTATATTAGCACCAAATACAATAATACCAAAAGATGTAGTAGGCGATGTATTACAAGGACGTTCTGAGGTAGCAGCTTTGTTTAAATTTCCGATATTCGATTATCCTAAACCTACAAGTTTACCTAAATATTTAATTAATTATTTTGAAGAAAAAGATTTTATAATCCTCGATTTTTTCGCGGGTTCGGGAACGACGGCACAAGCGGTGATGGAGCTGAACAAAGAGGACGGCGGGCGGCGGAAGTATATCTGTGTGCAGTTGCCCGAGGCGTGCGATGCGAGCAGCGAGGCACATAAGGCAGGCTACGCGACGATAGCCGAGATAAGCAAAGAACGCATACGCCGCGCCGCCAAAAAGATAGCGGCGGAGATAGCCGCGCTGACCGACGAAATAGCCAAAAAAATAGCAAAGCTACAAGCCGAAATACAGACCGAAGAGACTATCACAGAAATAGCAAACCTGAACGCTAAGATTGCGGGTTTGACGGCGCAGGATTTAGGGTTCAAGGTATTGAAGCTGGCGGATAGCAACTTTAAGGAGTGGCGGCAGATAGAAGGCAATAATGTAGATGCCTTGCAGGCGCAGATGGAGCTATTCACCGACCCCGTAGTCGAAACGGCAACCGTAGAAAACATGGTGTACGAGTTTTTGCTCAAAAGCGGCAAGGGTTTGAATAGCAAAATAACACACCAAGGCGATTATTACAGCATCAACGACGGCGAAATAATCATGCTGCTCGAGGCGGTTACGCAGGCGATAATAGGCGCGGTTATTGCGCAAAAGCCACATAAAGTCATCGCCTTAGATAAGCTGTTTGAGGGCAACGACCAACTCAAAACAAATACGGTGCTGCAAATGCGCGACGCAGGCATCGAGTTCAAAACGGTGTGACGATGAGTAAATAAACTACAAAGTAGTAATATCCTCGAAAAAATAAATTATGTCAAAGAAAAACATAACCATACAAGTGCAAAATCTGCCTATCTCTATCTCACAAATAAATAGCGAAGATTATATATCACTTACCGATATGGCAAAAGGAAAAGAAGGCGATGGACGTGCGGCAGACATTATCAAAAATTGGGTACGGACACGAACAACCCTTGAGTTTTTGGGCGTATGGGAGCAAATGAACAATCCTAACTTTAAAGTGGTCGAATTTGACCACTTTAAAACTCAAGCTGGACTGCCCAGTTTTGTATTAAGTCCCGGAAATTGGATAGAAAAAACCGATGCTATAGGAATAGTCGTAAAATTGGGCAAGTACGGAGGCACTTATGCCCACAAAGATATTGCATTTGAGTTTGGATCTGCTATTAGCCCTGTTTTCAAACTGTATTTGATTAAAGAATATCAGCGATTAAAACAAGTTGAAAGCAACCAATATAACCTTGAGTGGAGTGTAAAAAGAGTGTTGAGCAAAGTGAACTATAATATTCAAACCGACGCTGTGAAAGATTATATTTTACCAAAATCTAATTACACAAAAGATACTCAATGGTTAGCCTATGCCGAAGAATCAGATATTTTGAATGTAGCGCTATTTAAGTGTACAGCAAAACAATGGAGAGCGGCAAATCCGCAACTAACGTTGGAAGGAAAAAATCTGCGAGATATAGCAAGTATAAACGAATTAGTAATCTTGTCTAATATAGAATCTGCGAATGCGGATATGATCCGTGACGAAATTGGTAAGAAAGAACGGTTTGAAAAACTGTATAAAATCGCCAATTATCAAAAAGAAATCCTTGACAAACAAGATTTTTTAAAATCCCTCAAAAAAATATCTGATGACATATATCTGGATTCTAATAATTTAAATGAACCTACTGACGCATGAAATTAGCTTTTGAATCTAATCTTTCGTATCAACAAGAAGCCATCAAATCTATCACAGATTTATTTGAGGGGCAGGCTGCGGCAAACTCTATTTTTGAGTACGCACTGGAGGAAGCGAAAGTACTCAACCTTATCAGTAGCGTTAGCAATAAGCTGGAGCTGTCGGAGCAGCAGATATTCGAGAACCTCAAAACCGTGCAGCTCATGAACAAAATCCATGACTCCGAAACGGCTGCGGGCTTAAACTTTTCGGTGGAGATGGAAACGGGGACGGGCAAAACGTATGTTTACTTGCGTACTATCTACGAGCTAAATAAGCTGTATGGGTTCAAAAAGTTTGTGATTGTAGTGCATTCGGTGGCAATACGGGAGGGCGTACTAAAAAATTTGGAGATTACACACGCGCATTTTCAGAATTTGTATGATAACGTGCCTGTGAGTTTTCAGGTATATGACAGCACCAAAGTATCGACGCTGCGCGGATTTACGACCGCGAATAATATCGAGATTTTGGTGATTAATATCGACTCGTTTGCGAAGGACGAAAACATCATCAATAAGGCGAACGACAAGCTGAACGGGCAAAAACCTATCGCGTACATACAGGCAAGCAACCCGATTGTGATTATCGATGAGCCGCAAAAGGTGAATTCCGAGAAGCGACAAAAAGCGATAGCAGACCTGAAGCCGTTGGTGACGCTGCGGTATTCGGCGACGCACAAAAATAAGTATAACTTGGTTTACAGCCTCAACCCTGTACGGGCTTACGATTTGGGCTTGGTCAAACAGATAGAGGTCAGTTCGGTATTGGAGGAAAACGCGTTTAACGATGCGTTTATTTCGGTAGATGCTATCACGGCTACCAAAACAAAAGTAACCGCCAAAATAACGATTAACTGCAACGAAAACGGCGTCGTGAAAAAGAAAAGTATCACGGTGAGAGCAGGCGATGACTTGTACAAATTGTCGAATGACCGAGAGATTTACGCAGACGGTTACCTGATAGAAGAGATAGATGTGACTAATAATTGTATTTCTATTTCTAACGGAAATATACTCTACAAAGGCGAAAGTCAGGGCGGCATGAAAGAGGAAATTATGAAGGTTCAAATTGAAAAAACCATAGAGGAACACCTAAAAAAGGAATTGAGGCTCAATAAGTTAGGCATCAAAGTATTGTCTTTGTTTTTTATAGATAAAGTAGCGAATTACAGGAGCTACGACGAGGCGGGCAACGCCATAAAAGGGAAGTTTGCGGTTTGGTTCGAGGAGATTTATGCCGAATATATCGCGAAAGACAAGTTTAAAAGTTTAGCTAAATTTGAGGTAGCGACGACGCACAACGGCTACTTTTCGCAAGACAGCAAAGGGAAAGTGAAGGACACGAAAGGTGATAGCAAAGCGGACGACGACACTTACAGTTTGATAATGCGAGATAAGGAAAAGCTATTGGGTTTGGATAATTCGCTGCGGTTTATTTTCTCACATTCCGCGCTTCGCGAAGGCTGGGACAACCCGAATGTATTTCAGATTTGTACGCTCAACGAAACAAAATCGGAGGAAAAAAAACGGCAGGAAATAGGCAGAGGTTTGCGGTTAGCCGTAAACCAAGCAGGTGAACGCACCCGCGACCAAAACATAAACCGACTCACCGTGATAGCGAACGAGAGCTACGACGATTTTGCGAAAGCATTGCAAACCGAAATTGAGGACGATTGTGGCGTAGCGTTCACGGGCAGAATAAAAGACGCACGAAAAAGAGAGGAAGTAAAGTACAGAAAAGGATTTGAGGCTGACCCCAAATTTTTGGAAATATGGGATAAAATAAAACACAAAACAACGTATCGCGTCAATTACGATACTGCTGATTTGATTAGGGAAGCCGCAGAAGCGGTGAAAGGATTGACGGGGATAAAAGCACCCGCTATCCGCTCCGTCAAAATCGGGATTACGATGACCGAGCAAGGCGTAGGCACGAATTATTTGAGTGAAGATGCACCGCGTTACGGCGGGCAGGCGTGGAAAATCCCCGACGTTCTGGGCTATATACAAAACAAAACAGAGCTAACGCGCACTACTATTTTGGATATTTTGGTCAATTCGGGCAGGGTTAAAGATATTTTGGTCAATCCGCAACTGTTTTTGGACTTATCGGTCGAGGCTATCAAGCGGACGCTGCACGATATGATGATTGACGGCATCAAATACCAAAAAATTGGCGGTTCGGAATACGAAATGGCATTATTTGAGGCGCAGGAATTGGAAATTTATCTAAATTCATTTACTTATGCCGTTAAAAATCCCGAAAAAACAATCTATGACAACTTTATCCCTTTGGACTCGGGCGTAGAAAACCAATTTGCGAAAGACTGCGAGAGTAGCGAGCAGGTCAAGTTTTACTTCAAGCTCCCTAATTGGTTCAAAATACCAACGCCTATCGGCAACTACAACCCCGACTGGGCAATCGTGTTTGAGGGCGACGAAAAAGTATATTTTGTAGCCGAAACCAAAGACACAGGAACACCTCGGGTGGACTTCGCGAAACTAAGTGCCGCCGAGCAACTCAAAATACAATGTGGCACGGCGCACTTCGAGGCGTTGGACGATGTAACGTACAAAGTAGCGAAGACCGTGGGGGATTTGATGGAATAGTCAACGCTTTTGGCTGCATATTTGCCAATACCCAAAGCGGAAAATACAGAAGTGCAACCAAGTGTACTTAAAATTTGATGACTTCGGACAAACTAAAATCCCTGTTTTTACGTTCTACCGATAATGGCAAAAAGGATTTACATACTCTTAATTTTTATACTCGGTTGCGCTCTGCCATCAAGTACAGCTTTGGCATGTGGTGCGGGGTCTGAAAAATGTTGCTGCAAAGACCAAACAGCTCAAAAATCGGGTACAAAAGATTGTTGCAAAAAAAATAAGCAATCAAAAGAAAAAGACGAATGTGGCGGCAAGTGTGGCGGCAAATCTTGTCAGTGCCAATGCCAAATTTCCAGTTTCAGTTTGGTGTCTTCTTTTGGTTTTGAGATTAGCAGCTTTGCCTTCGACTTTTCGGACGAAAAGCAGAAGTCTTGCCATTTAGAAACCTACCTTTCTTCGGGTTTCTATTCCATTTGGACACCTCCCAACATAGGATAATTTTTTTACCTCGACAGCCAAAGGTATGTCCAAACGAAAGCAAAACTCTTGCTTTTACAATCTTCATTTTAAAAAAAAATACAATGAAATCAATATCAAAAATGTTGGTAGCAATCGCTTTGTTGCTATCAGTCACGGCTTGCAGAGCCCAAATGCAAAACGCTGAAACCGTAACCGTAAAGGTTCACGGAAACTGCAATATGTGCAAAACTACTATCGAAAAGGCAGGAAATCTCAAAAAAGTAGCCAAAGTATCTTGGAACAAAGACACCGAAATGGCTTCGATAACCTACGATGCGAAAAAAACAAACCAAGACGAAATCTTGAAACGCATCGCTTTATCGGGCTACGACAGCGACCAATTCCTTGCGCCAGACGATGTGTATGCCAGTTTGCCCGAATGTTGCCAGTACGAAAGAGCCAAAAAAATAGTATCCAAGGTTAAAAAAGTTGAAATGAAAGTCGTTGATTCTGCTACCTCAACGCCTGTGCAGCCAAAAGAAGCAAACTTGATGACTGCCGTTTTTGACAGTTATTTTGCCTTAAAAGATGCGTTGGTACAAACTGATGGAGCTGCGGCGGCTGCGAAATCCGCAAACTTATTGACCGCTATCAAAGCCATAAAAATGGAAAAATTAGCAGCAGACGTTCATACAGTCTGGATGAAAGTTTTGAAAGACTTGCAGGAAGACGCGTCGCGTATCGCTGACACCAAAGACGCTGCATCTCAAAGAGATTATTTTATGAGCTTGTCAAAAAATATGTACGCGCTGATGAAAGTTTCAAAATACGAGCAGCCAGTTTACTACCAATTTTGTCCGATGGCAAACGACGGAAAAGGTGCAAATTGGTTGAGCAAAGAAAATGCGGTAAAAAATCCTTACTACGGCTCGATGATGTTGAATTGTGGAAAAACGGTAGAAACGATAAAATAAAAAAATATAGGGTAGCACCAAAAGGCTACCCTTTTAATAACTCTATCAATGAAAACACTAAAATGGATATTCAAAAAACTCTTTATAAAAAGGTGTTGCCGATAGTTGTAATGCTATCCGCTACAAACCCAATTTTTGCCCAAAAAGTGGTCCGTTACGACCTTTATGTGCGTGACACTTTGGTCAATTTTACAGGAAAAGAAAAACGAGCCATCGCCGTAAACGGGCAAATTCCGATGCCTACGCTCACCTTTACCGAAGGCGATACCGCAGAAATTTATGTACACAACCAACTCAACGAGGAAACTTCGTTGCATTGGCACGGTTTGCTCTTGCCCAACCAGTACGACGGCGTGCCAAACCTGACCCAAATGCCCATAAAGCCTAATACCACGCATTTGTACCGTTTTCCGATTATCCAGCACGGCACGCACTGGTACCATAGCCACACAGGTTTGCAGGAGCAAATCGGCATGTATGGCAACTTTGTGATGAACAAAAAAGCGGGCGACCCAACATTTAGAAAGGGTATTGACGACCTGCCGACCGTGCCGCTGATATTGAGCGAATGGACGGACATGAATCCCGAAAATGTACACCGAATGTTGCACAACGCTACGGATTGGTTTGCTATCCAAAAAGGAACTACCCAAAGTTATGCCGAAGCTATCCAGCAAGGATACCTGAAAACCAAAGTAAAAAACGAGTGGAAGCGAATGAACGCCATGGACGTGAGCGATGTGTATTACAACAAATTTTTAATCAATGGAAAAAACGAATCGGCTTTTATTCCCCCTTTGGGGGTTAGGGGGCAAGGGGATAAAATTCGGCTGCGCATCTCAAACGCTGGCGCATCTACCTATTTTTGGCTCAAGTATGCAGGCGGAAAAATGACCGTAGTAGCCAACGACGGCAACGATGTAGAACCCATAGAAGTGGATAGATTAATTATTGCGGTTTCAGAAACCTACGATGTGGTCGTAACCATTCCTTAC
>JAYWGG010000044.1:0-3026 GCA_043778415.1 Saprospiraceae bacterium | reverse complement strand
GATATTTGCAGCCCCGATTGACTTAATTTTTTATCACTTTTTTTCTAAAATCTGACTCCGACCTATTCGATAGCACACAGATTTTGAGCAGTATTTTTTTTTATAATGAACGATTATTCTTTTATTTCCAACGCACATCCGGCTTTCATCGAGTCTATGTATAAGCTGTATCAGACCACGCCAGAGGCGGTCGAGTCCGATTGGCGCAGCTTTTTTCAGGGTTTCGACTTTGCGTCCGCCGAAAATGGCGGCAGCAGCGTCGGCAATGCCACCGCTTTCAACCCGAAAGAGTTCGGTGTTTTGTCCATCATTCATGGATTCCGGACGCGCGGGCATTTGCTTTCTACCACCAATCCGATTCGGCAGCGGCGCGACCGCAAGCCTTACCTCGACCTCGCCGACTACCAATTAGAGAACAGCGATTTGCAGCAAACTTTCAAGGCGGGCGAAGAAGTAAGCCTCAAAAACGCAACGCTGCAAACCATTCTGAATCACCTCGAAAAAGTGTATTGCGGAGATATTGGCTTCGAGATTGCGCACATCGAAAATCGCGAAAAACGAACTTGGCTGCGCGAAAAAGTAGAAAATCGCAACCTCACTTACGGGTTCAGCACGGAAAAGAAACGCCGAATTTTGGAAAAACTAAACGGCGCAGTCGGCTTCGAGAAATTTTTGCACACCAAATTTGTGGGGCAAAAACGCTTCTCGCTCGAAGGCGGCGAAACGACGATTGCCGCACTCGATGCCATCACGAACACAGGCGCGGAGGGCGGCGTGGAAGAAGTGGTCATCGGCATGGCGCATCGCGGACGACTCAACGTGCTTGCCAACACGATGCACAAAACTTACGAACAGATTTTTACTGAGTTTCAGGGCATCGCTCCAGAGTTCAGCTTCGGCGACGGCGACGTGAAGTACCATTTGGGCTATTCGTCGCAGGTCACTACGCCGAGCGGAAAAGTCGTTCACCTCAAGCTCGCTCCCAATCCGTCCCACTTGGAGGCGGTCAATCCAGTCGTGGAAGGCTTCAGCCGCGCCAAAGCGGATATTTTGTACCAAAGTGATTTTAGAAAAATATTGCCGATATTGATTCACGGCGACGCGGCGGCGGCAGGGCAAGGCATCGTGTACGAATGTGTCCAGATGAGCCAACTCGCAGGCTACTACACGGGCGGAACGGTGCATTTTATCATCAACAATCAGGTTGGTTTTACGACCGACTTCGACGATGCGCGCTCCTCGACGTACTGCTCGGCGGCGGCAAGCCTCGTCCAAGCACCCGTTTTTCACGTCAATGGCGACGACCCCGAAGCGGTCGTATTCGCAGTAGAATTGGCGACCGAATACCGCCAAAAATTTGGCTCGGACGTGTTTATTGACATGGTTTGCTATCGCCGACACGGTCACAACGAAGCCGACGACCCCGAATTTACGCAGCCCGAAATGTATAATTTTATTAAAAATCATAAAAATCCGCGCGAACTTTACTCCCAAACGCTCATCGAGCGAGGCGATTTGGACAAGGAATTGGCGGAAAAAATGGAAAAAGAATACTGGGACGCGCTGCAAGCTCGTTTAGATGCCGTCAAGCAGCACCCGCTCCCCTACCAATACCAAGAGCCAGAAAAGTCGTGGCGGGCGTTGAAAAAAACTGACAATCCAGCCGATTTTGTGACATCGCCCAAGACAGGTATTGACCGAAAAACGATAGATAAAATTGCGCAGCATCTCCTCACCTATCCAAAGGATTTTACGCCGCTGCCAAAAGTCGAGCGATTGCTGAAAAGCACAAAAGCACTCGTGGACAACCAAAAAGCGGACTGGGCGTTGGGGGAGTTGCTCGCCTACGGCTCTATTTTGCTCGAAGGAAAAGACGTGCGCATGAGCGGACAGGACGTAAAACGGGGGACTTTCAGCCACCGCCATGCCGTGCTGCGCGACTCCGCAAATTATCAAGAATACAACCGAATCAATACCGTTCAGGAAAAACAAGGCATCTATCGGATTTACAATTCGCTGCTTTCAGAGTTTGCCGTGTTGGGCTTTGAGTACGGATATTCGCTGGCTTCGCCAGAAAACTTGGTAGTTTGGGAAGCCCAATTTGGCGATTTTCACAACGGTGCGCAGACGATGATTGACCAATTTATTGCCGCAGGCGAAAGCAAATGGCAACGCATGAGCGGCTTGGTGCTCCTCCTCCCGCACGGCTACGAGGGGCAAGGACCCGAACATTCGAGCGCGCGATTGGAGCGTTTTTTACAGCTTTGCGGCGACTTCAATATGACGGTCGCCAATGTCACAACTCCTGCAAATTTTTTCCATCTTATCCGCCGCCAGTTGGCTCGCCCGTTCCGCAAGCCGTTGGTCGTGATGTCCCCAAAATCTTTGCTTCGCCACCCGATGTGTGTTTCAGATTTTGCGGATTTTGAGGGCAATAAAAATTTTCAAGAACTTATTGATGATACTTATGTTAGTAATAAAGATGTTAGAAAAGTAGTATTTTCTTCTGGAAAAATTTATTATGATTTACTAAAAAAGCAGACAGAAAATGCGCGAAAAGACGTAGCTTTGGTGCGCTTGGAGCAGATTTATCCCTTTCCGACCGAACAAGTAGCAGCAGTGATGACAAAGTACGCAAAGGCAAAATCTTTTCATTGGGTGCAAGAAGAGCCAGCGAATATGGGTGCGTGGGCGTATTTGGCTACTTTCCACAGCGACTTAAAATGGTCGCTCATCTCGCGCAAAGCCAGTGCTTCGCCCGCAACAGGTTTCTTAAAACTGCATGAAAAACAACAAGCAGAAATTATCGAAGCCGCTTTTGGTAAATAAAATAGTCTGTCACAAAAGTCTTAAAAAAATAAATATTTTGCCCGACAATCACAGTACCAAATAAAAAAAATGTTTTTGTTTTTTACCTAAATAAAAAATTTGGAATTATAAACCGTTCCGTTTCAACATATTACACTGTTCAACTTATGTATGCACCGCCTCGTTTTCAAGCAAATAGCCCTTTCTACAACGACCTC
>JAYWGG010000043.1:0-3047 GCA_043778415.1 Saprospiraceae bacterium | reverse complement strand
GGACGAAGCTACGAGCAAGATATTTCGCCACAATACCTGACCAGCATCCAGCAAGCGTATTTTGACTACTTCAAAACACCGTCCAATTTGCCCATTCTATTGTTGGATATTTCCAATTCTGACATTCAAGACCCTGTCACATTCAATAAAATTATTGATATTTTACAAAAAAAATACACGAGCGGCATACATACCATTTATTTGGAGAATGAATCAAACTTAACAAATATTTCTTAATCGTCACAACTTTAATTGTGGATTTTCACCTGTTAATTTCCAATATTACCAATCCGACGTTGCTATTTTTTATACTCGGTATTGTGGCTACGCTTATCAAAAGTGATTTAGAAATACCCGAATCTACGAGCAAATTCATCTCTATTTACTTGCTTTTTTCCATTGGCTTCAGAGGCGGTCAAGAGCTGGCGCACAGCACTTTTGGGAGCGAAATTTTCTTTTCGTTGCTTTTTGGTTTGCTAATCGCCTCACTGATACCGGTTTATACATTTTTTATCCTCAAAAGAAAGCTCAATGCAAGTGATGCAGGCGCGGTGGCAGCAACTTACGGCTCTGTGAGCGCGGTGACTTTCGTTTCGGCGGCATCTTTTTTGGAAGCGCAGCAGGTAACTTTTGGCGGTCACATGGTGGCGGTGATGGCACTTATGGAAGCTCCGGCTATCATCATTGGTGTGATTTTGATGCGCCAATACGACCGCGAATCGAGCAGTGGCGGGCTAAAACACATCATACAGCACTCGTTCAGCAATGGCAGCGTGCTTCTTATTTTGGGTAGTTTGGTCATCGGTTTGATTGCCGATACCAAGCAAGCGGAAGGAATTAAGCCCTTCACGACCGAAATATTTAAGGGATTTTTGGCTATTTTTCTTTTAGAAATGGGCATGGTGACAGCCAAGCGGTTGGCTGCTTTCTGGAAATACGGTGCTTTTACGACACTTTTCGCGCTCATCGTCCCGGCGGTCAATGGCTGTGTGGTCGCCTTTGCGAGCCACTTTGTCACAAATGACGTAGGAAATAGATTTATTTTTGCTATCCTTGCCGCCAGTGCGTCTTACATTGCGGTGCCTGCGGCAATGCGTTTGGCAGCACCAAAAGCCGATCCAGGTTTGTATATTCCGATGGCTTTGGGTATCACATTTCCGTTCAATATTACCGTCGGAATGCCTCTGTACTACATTATAGTCCAAAATTTTTAGAACCCTAAAAATGTCACATTTTCGCTACTTTTCAACTTTATACAAGCACCAAATGCGAGTGCGAGCCAGCCAATTGTTGTAGTTCAAATAAGTAAGCCAAGTGGGAACAGAGCGGTAGGTAAGTTGGAACTTGCCTGCTGTCAGAAGTGTGTCTGCGGGCGGACTGAAATTTTCTTGAAACAAGAAAACGTTTTGACTTTCGGTAGAATATGTATTTATTTTTTCATTTTGTGACAAGATTTTTACTTCTGTATTTGGGTGACGATAGTGGTGTATCACCAAATGAATAATGTCAAAAGGGCTTTCTGTGGTAGAAAGAATCAGTGTTTTTTTCGCTTCCGATTGAGCATAAATCTCGTGGTAAAAATTTTCTAATTCGATGCAGGGCTTGAAAGTAAAGACCGAAAGAAGCAAAAAATTAGGTATAACGCAAAAAGCAATCAGCCACTTTCTATAAACTAATATTTTTTTATATAAATCGTTGTAAGTCAGCGCAATACAACAAATGACAGGAATAAATCCTGACATTGGGAACAAAAATCGCAACTCTTTGTGCGCAATCAAACAGTGCGCAACAAAGAAGAAAAATGTCACAAAAACAAAGATATTTTTATAAAATTTGTAAGTCGCCCAAGCGCACAAACCGATTATCAACAAACTCATCGGCGGGATAGCAGAGAGGAATATTTGTAGAAAATAGTCCCACCAAGGCGATGTACTGAAGCCAGCCGCAATACCATCTAAAATGTTGAATTTGAAGTAGTTATAGGGCGTAAAAACCCAATTTCCGTAAAACCATCGGTCTAAACACACGCCCAAAAACAGTGATACAGAACCCACTGAAAGCAAAACTAAGCACAATTTTAGCTCTAATTTGCGGACGAATAGCAGCCAGCAGCCCACGCCAACCAGTGCAAAACCTATCTGAAACCGACACCAAAAGGAAATACCGAAGCAAAATGCTCCATAACAAAATGCTCGAATTTCATTTTTTTGTTCAGAAAATATCAGAAAAATGCCAAAAGTAAGAAAAATAGCAGACCAATTTTCAGAACTGAATCGGACGTGTTGCCATGTCAAAAACCATAAAAAACACGTCAGCCACAAAAATATACTTTCTATTTCGCTCCGAGCTATCATTTTTTTTCCTGCTTGATAGGTCAAAACACTCGCCCACCAAGCCAGTCCTGCCGACAAAATACGGAGCAACAACGTGAGGACAAATGGATTGATTATTTTGAAAAAAGTAAAGATTTGTGACAAAAAATAAACAATCGTTGGCTGCAGACAACTTCGGATTTGGGAAGTAAATTCCCAAGGCATTTCGGAGGCAGGCGCATTGCCCAACTTCCATGCTGCAAACTCATGTATCTGAAAATATTCGTCGGGGTGAAACCAGCCAGAACTAAAAAAAGCCGTCACTAAATGCAACAAAAAGCTGAAAATGAACACTTTACGTTCTGCGTTGGTCAGTGCGTTCCACATACGATAATTGGCGTTGAAGGGTTGGAGATTTTGGACGAACACAAAAAAAGCCCAGCAATCGCTGGGCTTTTTCTTTTTTACAGTACCGAAGGTGGGACTCGAACCCACACAAGTGTGAACTTATTGGTGTTTGAGACCAACGCGTCTACCATTCCGCCACTTCGGCTGATAGCTACTTTTTTAAAGCGGTGCAAAGCTAAACAAACGTTCTCTCATACGCAAGAGATAACGCTTTTTTAAATAATATTTTTTTATTTCCGTGAGGTCGTCGCCTACTTTGTAGCTGATTATCAGAGGTTTAACTGCTAAATAAAAATTTGATTCTGCGGCAGAAATTTCGGTTTCGAG
>JAYWGG010000042.1:0-9041 GCA_043778415.1 Saprospiraceae bacterium | reverse complement strand
CAATATCGGTGTAATTAAGTTGGCTTGTTTGAATGATTACACCCGCTACCGTTCCATGTTTTAGCCCGATTGCTGCGACTTTATGCCCATGTTGCACGAGCCGCTCAATGGCTTGAAAAGAGATTCTTTCAGGCTTGGTGCTTGTACCAATTACCAATGTTTTTTTTGACATATTATAAAGTTAATTTTTTATTAAAAATTAAAGAGTATTCCAAATTTCCCAACTTTTTTCGGCTTGCAGATACAACATTTCCAAGCCGTTTTTGGTCTTACTGCCTTGCATTTCTCCATACTTCAAGAAAATTGTTCTTTCAGGATTGTAGATTAAGTCATACAAATAATGCTGCGAACTCAAAGAGGAATACGGAATATTAGGAAAAAAATTCGTGTTCGGTGACATACCAAGCGGCGTAGTATTGACGATAAGTTGGTATTCTGAAAGTACTGTGGGGTCTAAATTTTCATACGTCAAGCAGTCTTTTTGAGGAGTTCTACTGACGGACGTGAAAGAAATATTATGTTTACGAAGTACATATTTTACGGCTTTTGAGCTGCCGCCAGTTCCCAAAATGAGTGCTTTAATACTGTGCTTTCGGTGTCCAATAAAGTCCAACAAAGAAATTTCAAAACCATAAACATCGGTATTAAAACCAACTAATTTTTGGTTATTCGTAACTTTTACACAATTTACTGCTCCGATAGCGGCTGCATCGGGATTTATTTCGTCTAAATAATTTAAAATAACTTTTTTGTATGGAATTGTGACATTGAACCCAGAAATATGCGCTAAATTTTTGTCTAAAAAGTCAGGTATTAACTGTTCGTTCTCTATCGAAAACAACTGGTATTTGCAATCAAGAATATTTTCGTCCTCAAACTTTTTGGTAAAATATTTTTGAGAAAAAGAATGTCCCAACGGAAATCCAAGCAGTCCGAATGTTCTCATTTGGTAGTCTTTCTATGCTCCAAATAGCCTTTCAGAATAGAGATACCGACAGGAAGTGCTGAAATAAAAATAATGCTGAGTGTAATTAGTGAGAAGTTATTTTTTACAAAACTAAAATTGCCTACAAAATAACCCAACCAAATAAAAAGTGTCACCCACGCAAAACCACCGATGACGTTGTAGATGCCGAAATTGCGATAATTCATTTTTCCGACTCCCGCCACAAACGGCGTTATCGTGCGTACAATAGGGATAAAGCGCGAAACTACCAAAGTCATATTTCCGTATTTATCGAAATATGTTTGCGTTTTGTCCAAATAATCTTTTTTTATCAGACCTTTATCTAAAATTTTATTGCCAAAAAAATAGCCGACGGCATAATTGACAGTATTGCCGAGCAGCGCGGCAACAAGCAAAAGGACATAAAGTAGCCAGACGTTCATTTGACCGATAGCTGCCAACGCGCCTGCTGCAAAAAGCAACGAGTCGCCGGGCAAAAAAGGCGTTACTACGAAACCTGTTTCGGCAAAAATAATCAAAAACAAAAGGACATAAATCAGCACGCCGTATTGGGCAACCAACTCTACTAAATGCTTATCTACATGAAGAAAAAAATCAATAAATGTGTGCATTATGTGACATTTTTTTACTAAAAATCATATTTATTTTTTCGGCTGGACGGCTTGATACATTGCCTCGGCATCTTCTTTGGAGAAATTTCCAATCAAACCCGTCTGAAAAATAAATTCTTTGTCGCCTTGCATACGGACGTGGCGGAATCCATAACTCAAATTGGTGGAGTCAATTTTATTTTCGTACAAAAATCCGCCGTCGTCTTCGCGGATAATTTTTGAAAAATAAGGCATTGTTTTCACTTGTTCCAGCTGCTCGGCTTTGAGGGCTTTTGCGTTGGCGGCGGTCGCGTCGGACATAAAAATTTGCACATAAAAATGTTCTCCTTTCTGAATTGTGACATCTTTTTGGACGACCAAATCCGAGACCTTGACCTCCGCACTGTCGGGAGCCATTATCGAAATCGGTACGCCTTGCGGCATCAAATCTAAAGATTTTAGTTTATTTTTTGCATCTTTGCCGCAAGAAAGTAACGCCGCACCAACCAAAAGAAGTGCGATAAATGTGGTATTTTTCATATATTTTTATTTAAAAAATTTATCGGCAAATGTACGTTTTTTTTACAAAGTCAAGGCTTAATTTTGGCAACTAAAATCATAGAAATTTGCGCCGCCTCTATCGAATCTGCCCGAAACGCAGCACTTGGCGGAGCGCACCGCATAGAGCTTTGCTCTGCACTTTCGGAAGGTGGAGTCACGCCAAGTGTTGGGCTTTTGTTGGCTTGTAGAGCGTTATTGACCATACCGATTTGCGTTTTGATACGTCCCCGCGAGGGCGATTTTTGTTATTCTGACCTCGAAATGAAAGCTATGGCGGAGGATATTTCGTTTTGCAGAAAGATTGGCGTGGCGGGCGTGGTGGTCGGCGCATTGTTGCCCAACGGAGATTTGGACCTAAAAAAAATGTCACAATTTAAAGAATTGGCGGGCGAAATGGAGCTTGTTTGCCATCGTGCATTCGACCATACTCGCCAGCCAGAACGAGCTTTGGAGCAGCTTATTGAGTTAGGATATGCACGGGTGCTGACTTCTGGCGGTCGCAGGACGGCTTGGGAAGGTAGAGATTTGATAGCCAAACTCGTCAAAATAGCTAAAAATAGGATTTCTATTATGCCTGGAAGCGGCGTGACGGCGCAAAACGCAGTTGAATTATTGAAATTTACGCAAGCAACTGAAATTCATTCGTCGGCAAAGAAATTGGTAAAAAATTTACAAACTCAACGCTCGGGCGAAATTCTCTTCTCCGATTATTACGAGTCGGACGTAGAAATTATAAAAAATATAGTCGAAAATGTGACAAAAATACGTTAATGTCACATTATAGGATTATTTGTTAAAATTTTGATATGCTTTCAGATGTCGTGCTATGTATTTTCCGACAATATCAAACTCCAAATTAACAACCGAATCAATGTTCAGTTCCTGAAAATTGGTATGCTCAAATGTATAAGGAATAATCGCCACCGAAAATTTGTCGGAAGACGGATTGACGACGGTTAGGCTCACACCGTTGATGCAAACACTTCCTTTGTCCACCAACAAATAATCTGGATTAGCTGCATATTGGAAAGAAAAAATCCAGCTTCCGTCCAATGTTTTTGCCTGTGTGCAGATGCCAGTGGTGTCCACATGACCTTGCACCAAGTGACCGTCCAAGCGAGCGTTTGCCAACATTGCGCGCTCTAAATTGACAATCCCGCCGACTTTCCAACCGCTCAAATTGCTCCGAAAAAGGGTTTCTTCGATGGCTGTGACGCGGTGCCAGCCTGCGCCAACTTCCACTACCGTGAGGCATACGCCGTCGTGCGCTACACTTTGGTCAATCTTTAATTCGGACGAAATATCAGATGAAATAATAAAATGAATGTTGCTGCCTTCATTTTTTACTCCTGTCACAATTCCTTTTTTTTCTATAATTCCTGTAAACATTTTTTCACTTTTTGTACAACTTCAAAACGAGTCTTTGTCACTTTTTGTTTTCAAAAAATACTTTTCTCCAAAATAACGTTATCTTTGTTACTGTTGCCAATGTACATAAAAAATTATTTTTCAAGGCACTCAAACTGGAATTTATGTTCAAAAAAAATTATTTTACACTTTACTTTTTTATGTTTTTATTCAGTAATTGTCAGTATTTGAAGGCGGTTCGCCCCGAAATTCGCCTCGATGCAGCTCCGATGAATTTTGAGCTTTCTGGTTGGCAGTTTCGGCAAGTGGGCAAAGAAAAATGGGCAGACGCAAAAGTGCCGGGCTGTGTGCATACGGATTTGTTGAGCCAAAAAATGATTGAAGACCCTTTTTTCGGGGACAACGAGAAAAAATTACAGTGGATTGAACGTGAAAGTTGGGAGTACAAAACCTATTTTGACGTACCGACAGAAGTGTTGTTAAATTCTCATATCGAACTGGATTTCAAGGGATTAGACACTTATGCAGAAGTTTTTTTGAACGGAAAATCCATCTTGCTTGCCGATAATATGTTCCGCTCTTGGCAAGTGGATTGTAGGCGTTTTCTGAAAAACACGAGCAACGAACTGCGCATCAAATTCACGGCTCCCGATAGTATAGAAAGTAAAAAGTGGGCGACTTTGGGCTACGAACTTCCCGGCGGAAAGCGAGTGATGACGCGCAAAGCGCAGTACCACTACGGCTGGGATTGGGGTCCGAGATTTGTCACTTTTGGCATCTGGCGACCCATCGAATTTCGGGCATGGAACGAAGCCAAACTCGTAGAGTTCAATCTTCATCAACTTCATTTGGACGATGGATTGGCGACTGTACGCGCGTCTATTGCTATCGAATCGGCTACCAATACAGAGGCTTTATTGACCTTACACATTGATAATCAAGACATTGAAAGAAAAATAACGCTTTCGGCGGGTACTAATAATTTTAATTTAGATGCAGATATTCAGCAGCCCAGACGCTGGTGGTCAGTTGGGTTGGGCAAACAAAATATGTATCAAGGGGCGGTGGATTTGAAAATTAGTGACCGTGTTTTGGGGAGTTTGCAAAAAAATATTGGACTTCGCACGATTGATTTGATGCTCGAAAAAGACGGCAAAGGCGAAACTTTTTACTTCAAACTCAATGGCGTTCCAGTGTTTATGAAAGGCGCAAATTATATTCCGCAGGAAAGTTTTTACAGCCGACTGACGGACGAAAGCTACGAAAAAGTAATCGAGCAAGCGGCGGCGGCAAATATGAATATGCTTCGAGTTTGGGGCGGCGGTGTCTATGAAAATGATATTTTTTATGACATTTGTGACAGGAGAGGAATTTTAGTTTGGCAAGATTTTATGTTCGCATGCGCCATGTATCCCGGCGACGCAGCGTTTATGAAAAATGTTGAAAACGAAGCTATTGAGAACGTAAAACGTCTTCGGACGCACCCTTGCATTGCGCTTTGGTGCGGCAATAACGAAAATAATGAAGGTTGGCAGCGTTGGGGTTGGCAAATGGGTTTCAAAAAAGCGTCACAAAAAAACAAAGTTTGGGAAGATTATCAAGCATTGTTTAATAATTTATTGCCCAATATTGTAAAAAAATATGCCAACGGCGTGGATTACTGGGAGTCCTCGCCGCGCTTCGGACGGGGCGACGCGCGAAGTGCTACGGAGGGAGATTCGCATTACTGGGGCGTGTGGCACGATGCAGAGCCGTTCAGTATTTTGGAGGAAAAAATCCCACGTTTTATGAGTGAATACGGCTTTCAGTCCTTTCCGGAGCGGCGGACTGTGGCAAAATTTGCGCAGCCCAAAGACTGGAAAATAGACTCCGACGCTATGCTCAATCACCAAAAACACCCGCGCGGCAACAGCCTCGTGAACGAATATATGGAGCGAGATTATCGAGAGCCGAAGGATTTTGAGAGCTTCTTGTACCTCAGTCAGTTGCTGCAAGCTGAAGGTATGAGAGTCGGCATTGAGGCGCAACGGCGGGCGATGCCTTACTGTATGGGGACGCTTTATTGGCAGCTCAATGATTGCTGGCCCGTCGTGTCGTGGTCGAGTATGGATTATTATGGCAACTGGAAAGCGATGCATTATTTCGTAAAAAAATCCTATGCACCGACTTTGCTTGCGCCGTATATCGAAGATAAAAAATTCAAAATAAAGGTTGTGAGTGACAGATTGGTGACGGAGCAGGCGACACTACACTTTCGGCTGATGGATTTTGCGGGAAATATGGTGTTAGACTCGTCACAAGTAGTTGATATTCAGCCCAATAGCAGCCATTTGTTGTATGAAAAATCGGTAGAGGATTTGGTCGGTGGCAAGTCTTGGTTTGATGTGGTGGCACACATTGCGCTGACCAATACGATAGACAGCAGTATTTTGAGCGAAAAAACCTTCTTTTTTGGTGCGCCACGCGACCTCACGCTGCCTTTGGTCAATATAGAAAAAGACGTAAAAGCGACCGCAGGCGGCTATTTGATTCGGATAAAAACAGACCGTTTGGCAAAAAATATTCAGTTAGAAACGGATTTGAACGGACATTTTGAGGACAATTATTTTGATTTGTTGCCCAAGTCTTCGACCACTATTTTCTTCAAAACACAAGAAAAAACGGACGAACCCAACACCGCTTTTCGACTCAAAACACTCGTAGATACTTACCGCTGAAGCGCACGACAGTGGAAATGGAAGTCGCGACTAAAAATTTTAGCTTTTCGCATGACGTACACATTTCCACTCAAATTTGCCAAGTGGACGGGTTTATATCCTTGATTTTGGATAAGTTGCGGCACAAAAAGTATCCCCCAAAGGCAGACGCTAATCGGGTAAAATATTGGCAGAAAAATTTGGTTTTATCAGTAGGGCAGCGTCAAATGAATGTTACCAACTCATGTCATCGTCTTGCGTTGGGCTTGGTTTTTGAGTTGCTGGCGGCGTGTCGGGACTACTTTTAGTGCCGTTGTTTGACGCTTCCATTTGCTGTTGTTCTTCGCGCCGACGCGCCTCAAACTCTTCATTGCGGCGCGTAAATTCGTCGTAATCGTAGTCTGGCATCAGCTCCGTTTTGATGTGATTGACTACGTTGTTCAGCTCTTCTACGAAGCGGTTAAAGTCTTCCTTGTAAAGAAAAATTTTATGCCTTTCATAAAAATCGCTGTCGAAGCGTTTGGTGCTTTCGGTCAGCACGAGGTACATGTCTTCGCCCCGCGTGCGGTGTACGTCGAAAAAATAAGTCCTACGTTTTCCCGCTCGCAGCCGCGAAGAAAAAACGCTTTCAAATTTTCCGCTCTGTTGATTTTTTTCTTGCTCCACGTTTTTAGAGTGTAAAATTTTTACAAAAAAATATTTGACACTACAAAATTAGATATTTATTTGTATTATTTTTATTTTTAGAAAAAAATAACAAAAATAATACAATTTTTAGCAAAGAACAGACCCAAAAACACGTTAATTAGATGTTAAGACGGACAAAATTCGTTATAGACTCGTTTTTTTAAATGAACAAAAACTACAATACTCAAAATATTGTTTAATTTTGAGAAAATTATTCTGCCAATGGAAACGATACCTACCGTTCAAAAAGGGTGGCGGAAAGTGAATACGACTCAGTCGCTGCCCGAAGTTCATGCGTCTGTCCGAGTGCCAGACACTGCTAATTTTTGGAAAAAACTCTGGGCTTTTACGGGTCCGGGCTTGATGGTGGCAGTGGGCTACATGGACCCCGGCAACTGGGCGACGGATATTGCGGGAGGAGCGCAGTTTGGCTACGCTTTGCTTTCGGTCGTCCTGATTTCTAATATTTTCGCTATCATATTGCAGCATTTATCGCTCAAATTGGGCATCGTAGCCGAGCGAGATTTGGCGCAAGCCTGCCGCGACCACTATCCTCCTGCCGTTAATTTCGTGCTTTGGATACTCTGCGAAGTTGCGATTGCTGCCTGCGATTTGGCGGAAGTCATCGGCTCCGCCATCGCGCTCAACATACTTTTTGGGATTCCACTCACTTGGGGCATCGTGATTACGGCTTTGGACGTGCTGATTATTTTGTTCTTTCAGTCAAAAGGATTTCGGCTCATTGAGAGCATCGTGGCGGGGCTGATAGTGGTCATCATCGTGTGTTTTGGCTTCGATGTGCTGCGCTCGCAGCCCGGCTTGTTCCCGATTTTGCAAGGGCTGATTCCTCAAGCTGCCATCGTGACAAACCCTACAATGCTCTATCTTGCTATCGGGATTTTGGGTGCGACCGTCATGCCGCACAATCTATATCTTCACTCGAGCATCGTGCAGACGCGCGACTATCCGCGAAATAATGAAGGAAAAAAAATGGCGATTAAATTTGCTACTATTGACAGCACCGCATCGCTGCTGATTGCTTTTTTTGTCAATGCGGCTATTTTAATCCTTGCCGCCGCTACTTTTCACAGCACTGGACACCGCGAAGTGGCAGACATAATGGACGCTCACCAACTGCTTACACCGCTTTTGGGGACTACGCTCGCCAGCACTTTTTTTGCGGTCGCGCTGTTGGCTTCGGGTCAAAACTCGACGCTCACGGGGACTTTGGCGGGTCAGATAGTGATGGAGGGTTTCCTCAACATACGACTCAAACCCTGGCTTCGGCGGCTCGTGACTCGCCTGATTGCGATAGTTCCTGCTTTCATCGTCGCCCTTTGGTTTGGCGAAAAAGGCACGAGCAATTTATTAGTGTTGAGTCAAGTCGTCTTGTCTATGCAGTTGAGTTTTGCGATAGTTCCGTTGGTACTTTTTACGAATGACGCTGAAAAAATGGGCGATTTTGCCAATAAATTTTTTCTAAAAGTCATAGTTTGGGTGATTACCGCTATCATTATTTCACTCAATATATATTTACTTTTCGGAATGTTTTTTTGAGAAACAAGGAATTGGTAGCTTATTTTGGACGCATTCATAAGTCACAATTTATCAATTTCTTCGTCCGTCAGCCCCGTAGATTGGCGGATAATTTCGTTGCTCACACCTAATTTTTTGAGCGCAGCGGCGGTTTTCACTGTACCTTCTTTTATTCCTTCCGCCTTACTTTTTTCTTCGTAAATTTTTTGTGTAATTTTTGTCATTTCCATTATTTTGGCATCTTCCAACACGCTTTCGGGCATATTTTCGATGTCCGCCAAACCTGCCGCTTTGTATATTCCCGGATTCGACAAATTAATTTTAGGGTCTTTTGGATTCTTGATACTTTGGTAAATAAACTCCAACCAATCCCTGATACTGGCGGGCGTTTCTGCCGATAAGTGGTTGGGATTGAGGAAGATAAGTCGGTGCGGATACATCACTCTTACTTGGTCTTGCAGCGTGCGCGGGTTCAAATTGGACACCAAAACGTCGTCCAATAGCGGCTCGCCAGTCTTCGTTTTGACCGTATAAGGTGCGGTCAGCACCACAATCGTATAAACGTCTTGCTCGAATTTGTAGTCCTTGCTGTTGCGCTGCAAGTCCACGAGCGATGCCAAAAAGTAGTGCAAAAAT
>JAYWGG010000041.1:0-9064 GCA_043778415.1 Saprospiraceae bacterium | reverse complement strand
ATAAACATTAAATCATACCTATACGTTCATAAAAAGTTCTACTTTGTATTTTTTTTCTAAAAAATATAGGCATACTTACTCTCAATCTTTCCGAACCTAACATCTCGACAGCTATGGACACTACTTTTCTAAATAAAAAAAATCTACTTCGCGCAACGGTTTTTTTATCTTTGGCAACATTTTTCTCCGCTTGCAAGCAGGACGACAAGCGGCTTTCCGAGAATACGGTCACGGTGGCTATTTCTGACGAACCCGATCGGCTGACACCTTTTATATCGAGCAGCGGCTACGCTACGCAAGTAATCAGGCATATTTTTATGCCGCTCCTCGCCGTCAATCCGCAGACTTTAGTTACAGAACCTTATTTGGCGAAGGCAATTCCTACTCAAACATTGATTGATACGGGAGCTTTTAAGGGTGGCATCGGCTATACTTTTGAGCTGCAAGACGCTGCCAAGTGGGACGACGGCTCGCCAATCACCGCCGCCGACGTAGAGTTTTCGCTCAAAATTATCTTTAATCCAAAAGTGGGTGCGAAGGCGTGGCGTGGCTATTTTGAACCCGTTAAGGATTTTCAGATAGATGTCACAAATAACAAAAAATTTACAGTTATTACCGACCATTTTTATATGAAAATGGAGGAAGCCTTGCGCGACCTTTTAGTGTTGCAAGCTGCCCACTACGACCCGCAAGGACTCCTAAAAACCATCGCACTTCGCGACCTCGCTGACCCGATTGTAGCACAAAAATTGGCAGAAGAAAATGCGAATATACAGACTTTCGCAACGCAGTATGCGGACGCAAAATTTGGGCGTGAAAAGGGTGCAGTACAAGGCTCGGGCGCGTATTCGTTGGAGAATTGGGAAACTGGACAGCGGCTGACTTTGAAGAAAAAAACAAATTGGTGGGGGAATGCGCTGGCAACGCAAAATCCAAATTTCACAGCCCAACCCGATGGAATTATTTACCGACCGTTCAAGGACAATGCCGCCGCTATCAGTGAGTTGAAAAATGGAAAATTGGACGTAATGAATACTATCCGACCAGATATTTTTACGGCTCTACAAAAAAATGACTCTGTCACAAAAAGCTATAATTTTTTCACTCCGCCCACTACCACCTACGCCTTTATCGGCATGAACTCAAAGATTCCAAAGCTCGCCGACAAGCGCGTGCGACAGGCTTTGGCGCACCTTATAGACAATGATTTGGTCGCCAAAAATGTGTTCAAAGGATTAGCAACGCCTATTAGCAGCCCGATTTTGCCATCCTCGCCTTTCTTCAACAAAAACTTACAACTCATAACGTTGGATATTGAAAAATCAAAATCGCTGCTTGCCAATGCAGGCTGGACGGACTCCAATCAAAACGGTACAGTAGATAAAAAAATAAATGGTCAGTTGGTAGAAATGCAGTTACAAATTTGGATTTTGACCAAAGGAGCAGGCAAAGATGTTGCGTTGATGATGCAAGAAAATGGAAAAAAAGTAGGTGTTGGCATCGAGTTAGTCGCCAAAACAGACCTTAATACACTGAAAAACGACCTCAAAAAACGGGATTTTGAACTCTACCAGATGGGTTCTTCTGCCGATCCCGGACTTTTCGACCCCTACCAAGATTGGCACAGCAGCAACGACACGCCCGACGGCAGCAACCGCGTAGGCTTCGGCAACGCCGCCTCCGACAAAATAATCGAAGAACTGCGCAGTACTCGCGACACTGACCGCCGCCGCAACCTGTACCAACAATTTCAGCAAACCTTGTACGATGAACAACCTTGCATCTTTTTGGTCAATCTGAAAGAAAGAATTGCTATACACAAGCGTTTTGACCGCGCCGAAACCACTATCCTCACGCCCGGATTCGATGAACAGTTTTTTGTCTTGAAAAAGTAATTTTACGGCTCATGTACTTCCTAAAACGCATTTTATTGTTTATTCCGACCCTATTTGTAGTGTCACTCGCAGCGTTTTATTTAGGAAAAATAACGCCCAACGACCCCGTGGATTTATATACGGCAGGCGAGTTGGACAACACGCCTGCGTCTGACTTCCGATATGCCGATGTAGCAAAAAAATTAGGGTTGGACCAACCTAATTTTTATTTCTCTGTCACTTCGGCGGCTTTTCCCGACACCTTGCATCGGATATTAAGACAAAATAGACGCAAGGCAGCTTGTAATTTGACGGCTCAAACAGGTGATTGGGCGATAGTAGAGCGTTATCTTCATGCCGAAAAGGACTTTGAAATTTTTTTATGGTCAGAGCAAAAAACCGTAAATAAAGAAACTTTGAACTCGCTCCGAAAGTCGCTGTCGCAACTTTTTATTTTGTATAAAAAAGACGAAATAACGGCGGAAATAAAAAGTATAAGTCAAATTATCGAACTCGATACGCTGTCACAAAATAATATAATTTCATATTTTAATAATTTGCAAAAAACGTCCCTACAACTTTGGACTTCTCCT
This sequence comes from Saprospiraceae bacterium, assembly GCA_043778415.1. GTDB lineage: Bacteria > Bacteroidota > Bacteroidia > Chitinophagales > Saprospiraceae > JAYUHK01. The sequence continues at coordinate 6,597 of JAYWGG010000041.1, read as the reverse complement.
CGACCAACATCTTATTGGTTGCCGAAATTTCACTGGCATGGTTTGGATAATCAATATCATCATTTAATATCCAATTTTGTGACAGGCAATTTTGGCGTGTCTTACGAAGACAGCCGCCCAATCGCAGATAAAATAATGGATTACGGACGCTGGACTTTGCTGCTCAATCTCCTCGCTATTTTGATTGCTTACGGGTTGGCTGTTCCGTTGGGAGTTTGGTCTGCCGCGCATCACGGAAGTAGTTTGGAGCGCAAAATTCAGTACCTGCTTTCTGCCTTTTATGCGATGCCCGCATTTTGGCTCGCAACTTTACTCATCGTTTTTTTTACCAATTCTGACTATGGAATGAACTTTTTTCCACCATCGGGAGTAGGCGATTTTGACCGTTCAAAAAACTTTTATTTGCAAATATTTGAAGTTTTTCCGCACTTAATTTTACCACTTATCTGTCTGACTTACAACAACTTAGCATTCATTACTCGCCAACTTAAAGGCAGTACTTTGGAGGCTTTGCAGCAGGATTTTATCCGCACTGCTCGTGCCAAAGGCATGGACAGCAAAATAGTTCTTTGGCGGCACGCCCTGCGCAACGCACTCTTTCCGTTGGTGACGATGCTGGCGACTTTGCTGCCCGCGTCGTTGGCAGGCTCGCTCGTCATCGAGTCTATTTTCAACATACCCGGATTGGGCAGCCTGCTCCAAAAAGCCGTCATGGTCAAGGACTGGAACGTAGTCTTTACCCTCACGATGTTGGGCGCGATTCTCACCCTGACAGGCATCTTGATTGCCGACCTACTTTTTTCGATTATTGACCCACGAGTGACATTTTCTAAAAGAAAAGTCTGATTCTTCTTTTAATTTAAAATTTCAATTTGATTGGGTTCGCGCAGCACGATAGTCGGACGATGTTTATTATTTGTATCCAATATTACTGTCCCCGTGAGTTCGACTTTTTTCTTCAAAAATTTTTTAATATTGTCAAACTTGGATTGATAAATCTCAAAAATAGGGATTGAGAAAGGATTTTGAGCTGTCGTGCTGTATTTTACGTCCATATCCAAAAATATAGTTCTGCCGTTGTACATTATTTTTTCTTCGATATTGACAATTTTTCCTCGCACTTTCACGGTTTCGCCGACGTGACTCGCTACTTCGTGGGAGCTAATAAGCGTCTGGGCTTGCAGCGAAAAACACCCGATGCAACAAAGTAGGGCGATAAAGATTTTGTGTAATGTGAAAAATTTCATTTAGAAAAAATATTTTTTAGTTATTTCGTGACAAAAATTATTTCTGTCACTTTTCAATGTAAAAATAAACTTTTTTCTTTTTCTAATGTAATTTTTCTAAAAAAATTACCTTTTTTTAATAATTTCTCACGTCTTTGCCCCAAGTAAGTTTTTCGCGGATAGTACCCAAAAAGTTGAGGTCGTAAAGTTGGACAAGGCGCATCGAAAAGTCGCAGCGGCGCACCGCCAAGCGATGTTCGACGGTCACGGTCTCGAACCGAGAGTCGAGTGTGCAAAGAAAATTATCGGAGCGACCCTCGATTTCAAACGAGATAACGGCGGTGTCGGGAATGACTACGGGACGGACATTGAGGTTGTGGGGAGCAACGGGCGTGATAACAAAATTACTCGAATTGGGGAAAATAATCGGACCACCACAACTCAAAGAGTAGCCCGTAGAGCCTGTCGGAGTAGCGATAATGATGCCGTCCGCCCAGTAGGAATTGAGAAATGCACCGTTGATGAACGCATGAATCGTAATCATGGAAGACGTGTCGCGCTTGAGAAGCGTACAGTCGTTGAGGGCAAAAGGGGTTTCGCCGAACACAGGAAAGTTGGACTCGAGCTGGAGCAACGAGCGTTCTTCGGTCGTGTATTGCCCAGTTTTTAGAGCCTCTATAGTTTCTCGAATGCGCTTTTTTTCGATACTCGCCAAAAAACCGAGCCGCCCAAGATTGATGCCGAGTATGGGCGTTTCGGTGTCGCGCACCAAAGTCAAGGCATTCAAAATCGTCCCGTCGCCGCCCAAAGTGATGATAAAATCAATCTTGTGCGCCTTGAAATCCAAGTAATTATCGAATCGAGCGACATCTTTTTTGAAAATAATTATATTTTCTAACTCCTCTAAATAAGGCGAAAAAACATACACGTTCACGCCAGCATCGTGTAAAGAATCGAATAATTCCTGCACAATCGGAATGTCTTTGGGCTTCAAAAGGGTGCTATAAACGACTACTTGCATAGAAATTTTGTCGAAAAAAGTGAATTAAAAACCTAATTTATAGTGTAAAAATACAGATTTTTGTTGTAATTGGTTCATGCTGTATTCGATTTGGAGAAGTTTGTCGTTATTGACCACAAAATTGAGTCCCAATCCGCCGCCCCAAAGCCATTGATTGGCTAATGAATTTCCGGCTGCGTAGCTCGGATTGTTGGCTTTTCCGAAATCATTATTGACAGAAAAATATATGCGAATCGGTATTTCGCGAAAATAGCGAAGCCATTTTGCCTCTCCCCAACCGATAGTTTGGTTCAAAAGCTGGTAGCGAAGCGACGTTTTGGTATAAATATAGTCCAATCCATCTGTCACAAAATACTCATATCCGCGCAAAAAATCGTCGCCGTAGCCGAGTGCGCTGCTGTTGTAAAAAGGTTGTTTTTGGCGCAGCAAAGCAACCCGTCCTTCCCCAATCCACTCGAAATTTATTTTTTTGGAAAGTGGAAAATAATGCGCAAAATGCAGCACTGTGTTCAGCGCATTCAGGTTATCAGAAGGCAGGACTCCATCTTTTTGAAGGTGCAAATTATAAAAAAAACCGTGCGTAGGAAAAATACGCAAATCGCGACAATCGTAGTAAAAATCATATTGCAGCGAAAGAAAAGACTGTTTTCTCTGACGGTTTCCAAAGAAATCTGGGTTCAAGAACTGGCTAACTGTGTCGCCAATAGTTAAGTTGTTTCGCTCTATCCTCAACCCATGTGAGGCGAACAATGCCTGACGATAATTCAACCCAAGTGCCAACCGAAAGCGTCGCAATACGAAGTCGCTGTTGCTATTTCTTACAAACTGTTGTCTGTTATTTTGGGTAGTGTAGTTGGCTTCTCTATCTCTTTTTAGCAGCACATTACCTGTCACACCAATCGTTTTTTTTGCATTAATTCCGGGCAGTGAATAATCCAACTCATATTTTTGAGTAAAACCTGTTTGAGCCGTAACTTTTAGCACGTCGCGCCGCCCTGTCGGGTTCGTCCAAAGCACCCGCACGCCATAGCTGACGCGCTTCAAGGAATGTTTTTCTGTCACCCACCAAGTATTAAAATTCCTATCCGCCAACTCAAAAACTGGCACTGGATAAATATACCAAGCCTCGCGAAGATTAAGCAGCAGATCGCCTTCGCCGCGCGCCGTATCCCAATTTTTAATGTTTATTTTTACACTCGTAAAAAGTCCCGTGTTGAGCAGCAGCTCTCGATTCCGCTCTATGCGGGGCGCAAGTTCCTCTATTGTCAAAAAATCACCTTCTTTGATGTCCATTTCTCGCAGCACCACACTACTTCGGGTTTGTTCATTTCCCTCCAACACGATGCGGCGAATGTGTAGCAACTGCGCACACGCAACAGTCTGATACAAAAAAAAACAAAGCCCAAAAAATAGCCGAAAAATAATAAAAATTATTTTTACTCTTCTGTATGCTGTCACAATATTACATTTTTTTATCAATAATTTGTAAGATTTTCGCTTCCCATTCGTCTGCCTGTCGCACCATACTTTCGCCTTTTTGCAACACTTCGCCTGCGAATGTTTTATTCATCAATCCGCTCGCATTTATTTTTACGTTCAAAAAAGCTCCTCGCACCGCCGCACGAGCGCACAACGCGCCTACGCCTGCGTCGCTTGCCGAGTTGGGGTTGCCGTCGGTCGCCATTTTTTCTATCAATGAAAAAGATTGCAAACAAAGTTCCATCACCCCAAACGGCACTTCGATAGCACGGCGAGTAGCGACTTGAATAGCATTTTTGCGAATATTTTTTTCTACATCGGTATTTTTGGACATTCCAAAAGCGGACATAATACTGTTGAAAGCTCGAGTATCTTCATCTACCATAGACAAAATCATATCTTTAAGTCGCTGACCTTCAACGGCTTGTGTAGAAAAATCCGACAGTCGCTCGTCCCAACCACGCTTGGCGGCAGAGAGATTGGCGACCATCGTAGCCAACGAAACCCCAAGCGCACCAACATACGCAGCGATAGAGCCGCCGCCCGGAGCAGGACTTTCGGAAGCCGTTTCGTTGGCAAAAGCGCGCAGATTCATTCGCAGTAATTTTTCGTCGCTTTCTTTTATAAGGCTGTATTCGATGATTTTTTTATTTACATCAAAGGGTGCAAGCTCTTCCAAACCCAAACTTTTGACCGCCGCCCGTATCAATTCTGACTCCGAAACGCCCGCAGAAACATTTTGTTTTTCTAAAAAATAACGCCCTGCGTCCGTCAATACTTTTTTGGGAACCATACCGACCAGCTCCGAACCCGTCACTCGCAGCCCTCGCTGCTCGGCACTTTTACAACATTCATCGAAAGCAATATGCAGCGGAGTGTCGTTAATATTTGTCAAATTCATGGATATTTGTGACAGCTCATATTCTTCAATATACCAACCAATCGCCTTCACTGACTTGCAAGCACCAGCTATCCGAACAGGATTTCCGGCTTCATCGGTCACGATTTCGCCCGTCAAGGGGTCGCCTTTGCGCAGCACTCGCCCTTGCTCTCTGATATCAAAAGCCACTGAATTGGCACGACGGACGGACTTTGTGTTGAGATTGACATTGTATGCTACCAAAAAATCGCGCGCGCCGATGACCGTCGCGCCTGCACGCGCGTTGAAAACAGCAGCTCCAAAGTCGGGTTTCCATTCAGGTTTGTCGAGTTTTTCGGGCAACGCCTCATATTCTCCCGCCCGAATACTTGCCAAATTGCGTCGCTCTGGACGACTTGCCGCCGCTTCGTAGAGATACGTCGGAATCTCCAACTCTCGCCCAACTCGCTCCGCAAGCTGCTGCGCAAACCGAATCGCCTCCTCCATCGAAACGCCCGAAATGGGGATAAGCGGACAAACATCGGTAGCTCCCATGCGCGGATGCTCGCCCGTGTGCTGGCGCATATCAATCAGTTCGGCAGCTTTTTTGATAGCTCTGAAAGCCGCTTCTACTACCGTTTCGGGCGCACCGATGAATGTGACCACCGTTCTGTTGGTCGCTTTTCCGGGGTCAATGTCGAGCAGTTGCACGCCTTCGGTCTGCGCGATTTCGTCCGTAATTTGTTGGATAATCTCCAAGTTGCGCCCTTCGCTAAAGTTTGGCACACATTCGATGAGTCGAGCTGTCATTTTATTGGATATAATTTTTTGAAAAAATGAAGTGTAAAGTTACTATTTTTAAGAACGTGTTTGGGAATATAATTTGGGATTGTCTTAAAATTCGACTATTTTTTCAAACAAAAAAAAGAGCCACTTACGGCGGTAAGCGGCTCTTTTTTGGTGCGGGCAATTCTTTTTTACTAAAATAAATAGTTGTATTTCAAATAAATGGCTTGCGTGACGCTCAACGCTGGAGCTAAACCACCTTTATCTCTATTTACGCTGATGTCATCGTCATAAAATAAGGTGACGACAGCATTGAGGGAAAGATTTTTGGTAATGTTCCAAGCAAAATTATTTTGCATATCTACGTCTATGCGACCAAAATTTCTTAAATAATCTGTGAATAAACTCAAAGTCCCAGTGTAAGCGATGCGGTCTTCCCAAAATTTGTTGGTGTAGGTAGCGCGCGCGCCAAGTCCAAAAAACAAGCGACTTGTCTTGTATCCGCCTGCGCCGTCGGATAGCGTGCCGAATGCGCCTTTGCTGTTATTGGCAATATTTTTATCGGCGACGATGATGTATTTGGCATTGAATGGAGAGAAAAACAAGGACAGATGGCTGTCGTACTTGTAGTCAATGCCGGGAGCGAGTTCGATGATAGCTGGCGACAAAAAATTGGATAGTGCGATTTGGTTGGGGTTGGCTTTGAGTGGACTTAATATTGCGCCCAGCTCGCCTGTGGCGTTGCCGCCATCGTAAGTGGGAGTCACTTGGCTCAAAAATGTACCTATCAAACTTATATACATTTTGTCAGTCAGTTTGCGACCTACTTTGCTGCTGAATCGCAACACGTCCAAACTTTTTTGGAACGGATTTGTTTTCCCGATTTTTTGGACTGCGAGCTGCATGGAGCCGATGTTGTCCCAAGAGATTTGGTCTTTTTTGTAGTTAAAAAAAACGGTTGCTACTCCACCGATTCCGATTCGGTTTTGTCCTGCTCCGACCTGCGGATTGAAGAGTGCGAGCTGCGCCAAGTCAAGTCCGATGCCGCCACCACGCACCCAACCTTCTGTGTTTGCATTTTTGGCTGCGGCTGCTTTTTTGAGTTCCTCTGCACGCTTGTCGTCTGCTTGTGCGCGGAGCGTGGTTTGGACAGTTGCTAAAAGAACAACTGCGAGTAAAAGTAATTTTTTCATCTTTTAGTTAAATTTAATTTTGTTTATAAAAAA
>JAYWGG010000040.1:0-9100 GCA_043778415.1 Saprospiraceae bacterium | reverse complement strand
GATTAGCAACTATTTGTACGACTAATCACTAAAAATTAAAAACTATTTAGTATGAATATTTCAGTTTTAACACCAGATAAAGAAGTGTTTTCGGGAGGCATCACGTCTGTCAAAGTGCCGGGCGTAAGCGGTCAGTTTCAGGTACTCAAAAATCACGCAGCTTTAGTGTCTGCTTTGGGTGCAGGCGACGTGACCATCGCCAAAGAAGACGGAACTAAAATGAAATTTCAGATAGAAAAAGGCTTCATTGAAGTCCTTCGCAATGAAATTTCGCTGCTCGTGCAAGGTCTTAAAATGTAGATTTTTGGGTAAATATTTTTACAAAAAGCACCAATAAAAAGGCTATTTTCTGCTCGAAAGAGTGAAAATAGCCTTTTTTATTGCCCAAATCTGTAGATTTTTCTAATGGCTTGGCTTGTCGGGCGCAGGCGCACTGGCGTGAAAATCCCTAAAAATTATGGTAGCAAAATCATCTAAAAGCGATAGGATTTGCTCCCGAGTTTCGGAACGCACAATCATACCGATGTGATGTTCCATATTCATGCGCCAGCAGATTTCTGGATTCTGAAACCCAGAAGTATCGGGGTGTTGGTCGCGAGCAAGCGAAACTACTATCCCGGCGTGGTCATTTTTTATTTTTGGCAATTCATATTTTTCGCCGTTGGCAACGGCGACCTCCAATCTTGCCCACTCTGCCCAAAGGTTCAATCCCGATGAGTATTCGACCATTTCAGCCAAATTTGCCCCTCCGACTCTCGACGCAGTTTCGAGAAAATAATATTTGTCGTCGTCGTGGCAACGGATAAACTCCGTGTGCGACGCGCTGTATTGCATTCCGAAGGCTTTCATTACTTGGGCGTTCATTTTTTGCAATTCTTTGTCGTCTTTGCTTCCAAAATCTACCGTTGCAGAGCGAAATATTCCGCCGCCGTGCGCCACTTCAAACGGCGTATTGACGTATTGACTGACTCTGCAAAAAAGCACATTGCCGTCCTGTGTCAGCGCGTCCGCATGATAAACGGCTCCGGGTTTGAACTGTTCGATGAGGTAATGATGGCGGTCTGCTCCGATGATATTCAGTACGTCCCAAAGTTCTTCGGCAGAATACACTTTTTTGATACCCGTAGCGGAGGCTTCCGAGCGCGGCTTGACGACCCACGGCGCAGGCACTCGCTGGGTATAAGCGTGAATATCTGCATCGTGAAAAAGCGAACTGAACGCAGGGACGTTGATGCCGGCTTCTTGGGCTTTCATTCGCATAGCGAGCTTGTCGCGAAAATAGCGAGCGGTGGTCTGTCCCATGCCCGGCACGCGGAAATGTTCGCGCATCAGAGCCGCTTTTTCTACGTCAAAATCGTCGAGGGCTACGATTCGGTCGATTCGTTTGGCTTGCATCAGCCACGCCAGCCCAGAAAGGACTTCGTCCATGTTCCAGTTGCCTTTTTCGTCTTCTTGGACGAAAAAAATCTCGTCAATAGCCTCGCGCGCCCACGGTTTGTGTTCGTGTTTTTTGGAGGTCACGAGATAAACGGTACTACCTGTTTTTTTTACGGCGCGCAAAAAATCGTCGCCCTTATGGAAACTCGCAATACAAAGGATAGAAAGTGAAGACATAAGCAAAGTTCGTATTTTGTTAAAGAAGATATTCGGCAAGTATTTATTTTCGTTTGCACGTTCTTGCCACACAAAGTTATGAATATCTTATCTATTTGTCAAACCTATTTTTAGGATTTAAAATTCCTCTTCATTGTAAGGAATGCGTCTAAAGTAAACTACTTATTTTTTCTGCTAAATTACAACCAATCATTGCGTTATTTTTTCGTTACAACGCCCTGCGTTGCGCCTCAAAAATGCCTTATTATTGATTGAATTTATTGGAAAAAATTGAGTACTTTATTTTTTCTTCATTACTAACGTAGAGCGTTGCGATGAATAATAATTTTAATTCAGCGAAAAAATGGGTAGTGTTTTTGACGTTTTCTTAAAAAAAAGCACTATTTTTAACAAAAATTGAGCGTAAAATGTGTGGAATAGCTGTAATCATCGCTAAAGAAAATGCTTTTATTGAGCGCGACGAAATAGAAAATATGACTCGTCTGGTAGCGCATCGCGGACCGGACGGCGAAGGATTTTTTATGGAAAAAAATATCGCCTTCGGGCATCGGCGATTGGCGATATTGGACTTGCAGCAGCGAGGCAGCCAACCCATGCACTGCATAGACGAAAATTATACGATTGTCCACAACGGAGAAATCTATAACTATTTGGAAATTAGACAATTACTAACAACCCAACACTATCAGTTTGAAACCGAAACCGATACGGAGGTTATAGTGGCAGCTTACGATTGTTGGGGAGAGCGTTGCGTCGAGCGGTTCAACGGAATGTGGGCGTTTGTCATTTACGACAAAAAAAAGCAACTAATATTTGCTTCTCGCGACCGATTCGGCGTAAAACCGATGTATTATTTTGAAAATAATGAAAAAATATACCTTGTTTCGGAGCTAAAACAACTTACGGCTTCTGCGGATTGGCAGCCAAGAATCAACAAATCCGTCGCCGCCGATTTTTTGGAAAAAGGGCTAAAAAATCATACGGAAGCGACTTTTTTTGAGAATGTATTCTCAATTCCAGCCGCACACAATTTTATCTATTCGCTGGAGCGTCAAGATTTTAAAATAAAAAAATACTATCAGTTACCTGCGCCTGTCAAGAAAAAAACGCCTTCCAATTTTCAGAATACCAAAACGCAATTTCTCGAACTTTTGAGCGATGCCGTGCGGCTGCGGCTGCGGTCGGACGTAGCGGTCGGCACTACGCTTTCGGGTGGTTTGGACAGCACCTCCATCACCGCGCTGGCGGCTGAGTTGTTGCCGCACCGTCCGCCGACGGTGAGTGCTTGTTTTCCGAAGGAAAAAAACGACGAATCAAAATTCGTCGCATTTGTCACAGACTACTTGCATTTGGAAAATAAACCCGTCTATCCGACTTTCCAACAGACGATGGACGACCTCCCAAAAGTCGTATGGCAGCAAGACGAGCCGATTGGCTCGGCAAGCGTGGTAGCGCAATATCAGGTATTTCGGGAGGCTAACAGAAACAAAATCCCCGTCATGTTGGACGGACAAGGTGCAGATGAAATATTATTTGGATATAATTCGTTTTACAAAATTTATTTTAAAAATTTATTTCGCACAAATCTCCTAAAATCGCTTCTGGCAGTCACTAATTTGTTTAGATTCGACGCTGGCTTTGCTCAACTTATTTTTGGCAAAAAAACCATTTTTCCTGATTTTTTAGTCCAAAAAAGCACGCATAAAATACAAAAAGTAAAAAATATGTCCGAAATGAGCCAAAAAATGCTGCAAATAAATCCATTACCTTCTTTACTGCATTATGCAGACAGAAATTCTATGGCGGCTTCGATAGAGTCGAGATTGCCATTTATGGATTTTAGACTAATAGAATTTTGTTTTGAAATACCTGACGACTACAAAATATATTTTGGAAAAAGAAAATACATTTTGCGAGAAGCAATGAAATCGAAAATACCGAAAGAGATTTATTTGCGGTACGACAAACTGGCTTTCGCAACTCCGCAGGACGACTGGATGCGCCAAAATGCAGCTTTTTTTAGACAAAAATTAGAGCATATCGGCGACCAAAACACCGATTTTGTCAACAGTCAAGCGTTGCTCGTCGCTTTCGATACTTTTCTCGGCAACTCAAAAATCTCCTCTGACGTTTTCTGGCGAGTCCTAACTTTTGGTATTTGGCGAAAAATATTTTTTGAACAAACCTAAAAAAAACTGCCTTTCAAAGTGAGCTTTGAAAGGCAGTTTTTTTAGGAATTTCTCACTCATTAGGAATAAAGAAAAAATAAAGTACTCAATTTTTTCCAATCAATTCAACCAATAACAAAGCATTTTTGAGGCGCAATGCAGGGCATTGTAACGAAAAAATAACGCAGTGATTGGTTGCAATTTAGCAGAAAAAATAAGTAGTTTATTTTAGAGGCGTTCCTTATCTGTTTAATTTCCCAACATTACTGGCATCACGAGCATCAAGATGGATTCGCCGTCCACAGATTCGGTCGGCAGCATCAGTCCTGCGCGGCTCGGGGTAGAAAGCTCGATTTTTATTTCGTCGCCGTCCAAAACTCCCAACATTTCTACCATAAACTTGGCATTGAACCCAATCGTAATCGGAGTTCCGGAGTAGGTACAGGTAAGCTGCTCAGTGGCTTCGTTAGAAAAATCCAAATCTTGCGCCGAAATGGTCAGGCTGCCGTCTTGGATATTGAGGACGACTTGGTTGGTCGTTTTATTGGCATAAATAGCAATCCGCTTCAGGGAATTTTGTAGGTCGCTGCGTCCGACATTGAGGACGTTGGGGTTGTCGGTCGGTATGACGGCGTTGTAGTCGGGATAGCGAGCGTCAATCAGTCGGCAAACCAAATGGACGTTGGCGAAGCTAAAAAAAGCATTAGTTTTGTTGAAAGAAAGCGTCACTTGCTCTCCAACAGGAAGTACGCCTTTGAGCAGATTGAGTGCTTTTTTGGGCATGATGAAGTTGGCGGAATGTTCGCCTTGTGCGCTGGTAGATTTGTAGCGGACGAGGCGATGCGCGTCGGTGGCGACAAACGTAATGCCTTCTTTTTCTATCTGAAAATAAACGCCCGTCATGGCAGGGCGAAGGTCGTCGCTGCTGGTAGCAAAAAGCGTTTTGGCGATGGCTTGCCCGAGCGTACCGGCTGGTAAAGTGACCGATTGCGACAAGTCTGCATCTGGAATCTGCGGAAAATCGTTGCCGTCTTCGCCTGCCAAGCGGTATTTTCCGAAAGCAGAGGTTATTTCGATACCAAAATTTTCATCGTTGATGGAAAAAGTAATCGGCTGCGAAGGCAGTGCTTTGAGCGTATCCAACAAAATACGAGCAGGCACTGCTACGAGTCCGTTGGCATCGGACATTACGTCGAGCGAAGTCGTGATAGAAGTTTCTAAATCCGTGGCGGAAATAGTGAGTTGGTTGCTGACGATGGTGAACAAGAAATCTTCCAAAATCGGCAATACTGGATTGGAGCTGATTGCGCCGTTGGCGATTTGCAGCTGCTTCAAAAGGTCGGTAGAATTGACGCTGAATTTCATATTGTTAGAAAGTTTTTTTTTGTTTGATAATATTTGGAACGGTCTTGTGAGTTTCAATCTGCAAAGAACGTCAAATTGAGTGAATATTGTTGATTTTTTTCAATCAAAAAACTAACAACCTCAAAAAAAGTGTGGAAAACTTTTTTTTGGGAAGAAAAAAAAATAAATTAACCATTTTTTGGGCTAAATCACAATGAGTTTCTGTTTTTTCCATTTTTCTGCTACCTTTGCCGACTTTATTATGCAGATAAAATTGAACAGAAAAAAATCTCCGCCGATGCGCGATATTGCTATACCGGCGCTTTCGCCGCCGCAATGCTATCGCTTGGACAACGGAATTCCCGTCTATGCCGTCCATCTCGGCACGCAAGATATTCTAAAAGTTGAGGTAGTTTTTAACTCGGGTCGCCCAGACGAACACCGTCCTATCGCTGCTCGAGCGACCGCAGCGATGCTCAAAGAAGGGACTTACTCACGGACTTCGGCGGAAATTGCGGAGCATATTGATTTTTATGGTGGCAGCTTTTCCGTCCCCACACAGTTGGATACGTCCAATATTATTTTGTGCTGCTTGACCAAACATTTTTCTAAACTGCTCTCGTTGCTGGAGGATTTGCTGCATTGTCCGTCTTTTCCGCAGCGCGAATTGGATATTTTTATCGAAAATAATATCCAGCGGCTGCAAATAGAACTCACCAAAAATGAAGTCCTCGCCTATCGAAAAATTACGGAACTCATCTTTGGAGAGCAGCACCCGTATGGTTACAACAGTTTTCCTGACACTTATTCGTCGCTCACGAGAGGGGATTTGCAGAAGCATTTTGACGAAAAATTTAATCCAGATATTTGTTCTATCTTTTTGAGTGGAAAAATAAGCGAGGACACGATTGACCAGCTCAACGCACATCTTGGGCAGCGCAAAACACGGAGTTTGGTACAGCCCGTACTGATACTGCCACAGACCTTGATGCCCGAAAAAATCAAAATCGTCAATTCCGATACGACTCAAACGGCAGTAAAAATCGGCTGCCGAATGTTCAACCGACTTCACGAAGATTACAACGGAATGTTTGTCCTCAACACAGTTTTGGGTGGTTATTTTGGCTCGCGACTGATGGCAAATATTCGAGAAGAAAAAGGATTTACTTACAACATTTATTCGTCTTTCGATACGATGCTGCACGACGGCTATTTTTATGTCAGCACCGAAGTCGGCAACGACTTTGTGGAAGCCACGCGCGAGGAAATCTATAAGGAAATGCACCGCCTCCAAACCGAACCCATCGGCGAGGCAGAGCTACAAATGCTCCGAAATTACCTGCTCGGCAATCTCCTGACGTTGGTAGATGGTCCGTTCAACATCGCCGACACCATCAAAACGCTGCTTACCGAAAACGCCAACATTGAGCATTTTCACAGCCTCGGCAACAGTATCAAAAATATTCAGGCGGACGAATTGCAAGCGTTGGCACAGAAATATTTTCAGCCCGAAAAAATGTGGGAAGTGATTGTGGGAGTGTGAGAAGCGTAAAATATTCTATTTTGGGGATAAAAAGAATGCTGTCAAGGTTGTTTTGGCAGAAAACTCTTGTATTTTATACATCAAAACCTTGACAGCGTTTTGTACTCATTTTTTAATATTTCTGTATATTGCCACTATCCGATAGCGCAGCGCAAGCCAAAATATTATCCCCAAAAAATTTTTTCTTTTTGAATAAAAAAATCCCAAAAAAACCAAACGCCCTCTTTGCACCGTAGTTTAGTTTGAGATTTTAATATTTTATTCTATATCAAAAAACTATTTTTATGAAGCAAATAATTACAAAATTATTTATTTTTAGTGCTTTACTGGCAGTATCTTCCGAGTCTGCTTTCGCACAGAAGATTTTTGCGCTCACGCAAGACAACCAACTCATTGCTTTCAACGCAACTGCGCCTAACGTTTTTACGCAACCTTCCCTGCTCGTGACGGGCATGGCTACGGGCGAAGAATTGGTAGGATTCGATGCTCGCCCCCGCACTGGCGAACTTTACACACTGGGCTACAACTCCTCAACGGCTATGGGCAGACTTTACAAACTCAATCCGCTCACAGGAACTCTTTTGGCAATAGGAGCTGCCAACTTCAGCATTACACTCGGCACTGCTGCCAACAATGTGGCTTTCGACTTCAACCCAACTGTGGACAGAATCCGCGTTATCTCTACGACCGGAAAAAATTATCGCCTTCACCCAGATTTGGGTACGATAGTCGCCACCGATACAGATGTATCTTACGGCGCAGGCGATGCGAATGTAGGAATCGTTCCCACCATCGGGCAAATTGCCTACTCCAACAGCTATGTAGCTGCTACCAAAACAGCACTTTATTATTTGGACGAGGGGAATAATTCATTCGGCACCGCTTTCGTAGCCACCAATCCCAACAATGGGCAAATCAAAACCATTGGCAACACCGGACTTACGCTCAATCCTGCGGACAAAACTGTGGATATGGACGTAGCTTTCAACGGTACTTCTAATACCATTTATTTAGCTGCCAATATCGCCAACAGCACAGCAGATGCACTTTACACCATTAATCCCGCCAACGGGTCAGCTGCTTTGGTCGGAGCTATCGGTGCTACTCCTACCGCCGTCAAAGATATTGCGGTAGCTATTGACCGCACTGTACCACCACTCGCAGGGCGATTGGCTTTTGCATTGACTACTCACGCCGCACCACGTTTGGTAAGTTTCGACCTCCAAAATCCGAGCGTCATCAGAACCGATGTCGCTATCGGAGGGCTAAAAGCGGGACAGACTTTGGCAGCAATGGATATGCGTCCGCAAGACAACAAACTTTATGCACTCGGAGTCGCTACCGATACCTTTACGACCATCTATACCGTCAATGACACGACAGGAGCAATGACTATCTTTGCAGACAGCGTGCGGTTGGACGTAGGAGGTAATCCAAATATCGGCTTCGACTTCAATCCAGTTGCGAATCGACTGCGAATAGTAAGTGCCGCAAGCGGTAAAAATTATCGCCTCAATCTGACTACTACGCCGATAACGGTTATTCAAGACACTACGTTGAGCTACAAATCTACGGACATCAATGTGGGAAGAACTCCTTTTGTAGGTTCTGTCGCTTACACCAATAGTTTTGTGGGAGCTACGGCGACCAAAATGTTTGATATAGACGAAAAAACGGGTTCTTTTTTGCAGCAAAACACTCCCAACGGCGGATTTTTGATCACAATAGGCAGCACAGGACTTGTTTTTGACACTTTGGATTATTCGGTGGATATTGACATTGCGACTGGCGGAACTTCGGCTCTGCCAACCAATATCGGCTACCTGACTGCGAATGTTTTGGGAGGCAACAATTACGACAACCTTTATACGCTTGATGTTGCTACTGGTGCAGCCACTTTGGTAGGTCGCATCGGAAATGGCTTAGGAATACGCGACTTGGCTGCCAAAATCGGCGGCGTAATCGTGGGCAACGAAGAATTGACACTCAACGATTTGGAGGCTCGATACACTCCCAACCCAAGCTCTGGAAGGTTACAAATTTCTTTTGACAACAATACGTCCAGTGCTGTCGAAATATCGGTTTTTGACCTCAACGGTAGATTGATTGAGCGACAAAATTTTAGAAATACAGATAGAAATTTCCGCCACGAATTAGATTTGAGCCAGCAAGAAGCTGGTATTTATGTAGTTCGTCTTCGCACAGAGCAAGGATTTTCTGTCCAAAAAATCGTGAAATTTTAAAAAACTTTTAGTTATTTTGGTTTTAAGTCACAGTGTTTGGGTAATTTTTTATTTATTACTGATGTTACGCAAGGATTTTAAACTTCCTTTTTTGAATTTAGCCTTGTAGCTATTTACTTGGTCTTTGTCACTTTTTTTCTTGATAAAAAAAGTAACCAAAAAAATCAAGTGCTCTGTATAAATTCTAA
>JAYWGG010000039.1:0-9132 GCA_043778415.1 Saprospiraceae bacterium | reverse complement strand
CATAAATAGCTGCTCGACGGTGAAAAGGTTAAAATGCCGTCGAGTTAGCTATTTTTCATAAAAAAACCGCTCTGAATGTATTTTCAGAGCGGTTTTTTTTATTGGAATGAATTTGAGTTTTTTTATTGTTCTGTTCTTGCGACCATGTCGTCCTTATCTTCTACCACAATGACGCTCGCTGCTGCCAAAAACATAAAGACGCCCGCCATCACCAATGCGTAAATAGCGTGTGAACCATAAACGTACTTCACAATCGGTCCGCCGATAATGCCGTTGATAATTTGAGGAAGCGTAATAAAAAAGTTGAAAATACCCATGTAAATACCCATTTTGGTAGGCGGAATCGCACCCGCTAATATCGCGTACGGCATCGCCAAAATGCTCGCCCAAGCTATTCCAACTCCTATCATGCTGAATATCAGATAGTTAGGGTCGCTCACAAAATAAATGCTTATCAGACCAAATCCTCCACAAACCAACGATACGGCGTGAGTTGTTTTTCTGCCTAATTTTCTGGCGATAAAGGGTAGAAAAATAGCGTAAATCGCCGACACACCATTATACACACCAAAAATAATTCCCACCCAGTTGCCTGCGTCTTGATAATTTGCGGAAGTTGTGTCGCTTTGTGACAGCCCATAAACGTGTGTTGCGACTGCTGGAGTCGTAAAAACCCACATCGAAAATAAAGCAAACCACGAAAAAAATTGAGTCAGTCCCAACTGTTTCATCGTTTTGGGCATCTTTTTAAAGTCATTCCAAATCTCTCGGATACCGCCTTTTTCGGCATCTTCGGGGTGTTCGCTCATATATTTTACATATTCTTCGGGCGGAAATTCTTTGGTAGTCATCACCGTCCAAAGTATCGTTATCAAAAAAATCACCGCGCCCACATAGAAGGAAAGTGTGACATTGTACGGAACGTGACCGGGCTCCGCCATCTTATCCACATGAAACCAATTTGCGAAAATATAAGGCAGCCAAGAGCCTATCACCGCACCAATACCTATCAAAAAAGTCTGAATCGAAAAGCCCAAAGTTCGCTGTTCGGACGGCAAATTATCTGCCACCAACGCTCGGAAAGGCTCCATCGCAATGTTGAAAGACGTATCCATTATCATCAAAATACCCGCTCCGATGAAAAGTGGCGGCAGAAAACCCGCCAAAATACCCGCATTCGGCATCAACATCAGACCAAAAGAAGCCAAAATCGCTCCCGCCAAAAAGAACGGTCTGCGCCGCCCGAGTGAAGTCCAAGTTTTGTCGCTAAAATAACCAATCACAGGCTGCACCATCATTCCCGTAAGCGGCGCGGCGAGCCAAAACCAACTCAAATGCTCGACATCGGCACCCAAAGACTGTAAAATACGGGACGCATTACCGTTTTGGAGTGCAAAACCAAACTGGATTCCTAAAAATCCAAAACTCATGTTCCAGATTTGCCAAAAAGAAAGCCGCGGTTTCGGCAGAGCTTTTTCGTTTGTTGTGTTCATACAAAATAAAATAAAGGTTGAGAAAATATAATAAAATTTTATAAAAGTCAATTTTAGACAACCAAAAGTTTGAAATATTGTTTCAAACAGTAGATAATGTCAATCCCAAAAGTACAGTTCTTTTTTGAAAAGCCGCATAAAAGTGGAAAAAAAAGCCAACTTTGGAACATTTTATTATTAAAAAATGGAGAAAAACTCGAGTAGCTTATTTTAGATACATTCCTTAAGAAGGAGGAAAAAATAAGGTACTTAATTTTTTCAAATAAATTCAATCCATAACAAGGCATTTTTGAGGCGCAACGCAGAGCGTTGTAACGAAAAAATAACGCATTGATTGGTTGTAATTTAGCAGAAAAAATGAGTAGTTTATTTTAGATACATTCCTTAACAAAAAAATGACTACTTTTGCAAAATATTTAAAAAATTTCAATCCACAATAAATTGACTTTCAACGACTTTAATTTTACAGAAAAATTGACCGAAGCTCTTTCTTTTATGAATTACAAAGAGCCAACGCCGATTCAGCAGCAAGCAATCCCGTTTATTTTAGACAACAAAGATTTAATCGCTTGCGCACAGACGGGAACCGGCAAAACTGCCGCTTTTTTACTCCCTATCCTCCACAAAATTGCTACCGAAAACCGCGACATGGGCAATAGCGTCAATACGTTAGTCCTCGTGCCGACGCGTGAGTTGGCACTTCAAATTGACCAGCAAGTCGAAGGATTCGCCTATTTTTTGAGCGTTTCGTCACTTCCTGTCTATGGCGGCGGCGATAGCGGCGGTTGGGACCAGCAAAAACGCGCCCTTACAAAAGGTGCCGACCTCATCATTGCCACTCCCGGACGCTTGCTTTCTCACATCGGCTTGGGCTATGTGAACCTCAAAAATGTCCAGCACTTGATACTCGACGAAGCAGACCGTATGTTGGATATGGGTTTTCACGAAGACATTATGCAAATCGTGAAACAAATTCCCGCCAAGCGGCAGACATTGATGTTTTCGGCGACTATGCCAGACAAAATTCGCTCTTTGGCAAAAACGCTTCTTCAGAATCCGGAGCAGATTACGCTCGCGCTTTCCAAGCCTGCCGAAGGGGTTCTACAAACTGCTTATCTCGTGTATGAGCAGCAAAAAGTAGATTTACTCGTGCATCTGCTGGACGGAAAGAAAAATTATCAGAGCATTATTATTTTTTCTTCTACCAAAAAAATGGTAAAAGCCATAGAAACCGAACTCAAACGGAAACGTTTTAAAGTTCAAATGGTGTCATCTGACTTGGAGCAAAGCGAGCGAGAGCTGGCGTTGCAGGATTTCAGAAGCCGCAAAACTCAGATTTTGGTAGCTACCGACGTACTTTCGCGCGGCATTGACATCAAGGATATCGACTTGGTCATCAACTACGATGTGCCGGGCGATGCTGAAGACTATGTCCACCGCGTAGGTCGGACAGCGCGCGCAGCTACTACGGGCGTAGCGATTACGCTGATTTCGGAGCGCGATATTCCAAAATTTATGCAAATCGAGGCACTGATAGAGCAAGTAATTACCAAATCGCCATTGCCAGAAGGCATGGGGAGTGGACCGAAGTATAGTTTGGAGAAGTCGAGTGCGCGCCCTCGATTTGACGCACCGAGAGGTGGCAATAACAACAATAACAATCGTCCCAATAATAGGTCGTTTGGGGGCAATCGTCCGTCCAACAATCCCAACAGCAGTTCGCCGCGAAATCCACACAGCAACAACCGAAGAGGTTAGGATAAAATTACTAAATTTGGCACAGATTTTGGTGCTAAATAAATAGCCGCATCGGCACAGAAGACCGACGCGGCACAGAACAACAAATTATAATCCGTCTAAAGATTATTTCTAAGAAAAAAAAGCCGGTCAAAACAACTAATAAAATCCACTAAATTAGCTTCTGACCGGCTGAAATGTTAGCGAGTCATCTTTCACTTTTGATTGATGTCACTCTCACTATGTTTGTATTATCCCATGAACATATCCGATATAATTGGTTTTGGAGTTTGCTTGTTTTTTATATGTTTTATCCCTTTTGACCGTTTTCTAAACAACTTATACCGTTTCCTCATTAAGACAGCACAAATATCACATATTTTAATTGATTATCCAAAAGACACTTTTGGGGTGTTGTGTGTTTTTAAAAACGCTGCTTTTTTGTCTAATATATTCCTAATTTGTTGAATATAAATAACTTATCATATATTGACCTAAAAATTATCGGTTCGTTTGTGAGTTTTTTTTGCCCAAAAACACATCAAAAAAAAGTAATATTTAATAAAAAATATTGTGTTTTTACTAAAAATACCCTAATTAGGGTATAAAATTTTATTGCATAAATCTTCTTTCATGTTAAATTTCTGCTCAAAGTGGCGTACCTTTGACACATGAAAGAAAAAATCATCATCTTCGATTTTGGCTCACAATACACACAGCTGATAGCCAGAAGAATCCGCGAACTCCACGTTTTTACAGAAATTCTGCCGTTCTACCAAAGCATTGACATCAGTGACCCTTCCATAAAGGCAGTCATCTTGTCGGGAAGTCCTTTTTCTGTCCGCGACGAAAATGCTCCGCAAATCAATCTCAACCATATAATAGGTAAAAAACCACTGCTCGGCATCTGCTACGGCGCACAATACATCGCCCAATACTACGGCGGAAAAGTAGAACGCTCCGCAACACGAGAATACGGCAAAGCTCAACTGACCCAAATTTTTGACAAAAATTCAATTATTTTTAAGGAAATAGAGGAAAAATCTCAAATATGGATGAGCCACGGCGACACCATAACCGAACTTCCTGACGGTTTTCAGCGACTTTGTGGCACCGAAAATATCGAGAATGCCGCCTTTCAGTCCAAGCCCAAGCACTTTGAACAACCCGTTTTTTGCCTGCAATTTCACCCCGAAGTAGCACACACGCTGGACGGCTCTCAACTTTTGAAAAATTTTATTTACGATGTGGCAGGCTGCAAACCCAACTGGACACCTGCGACTTTCGCAGAAGACACTGTCACAACACTCAAAGAAAAATTAGGAAATGACAAGGTTTTGTTGGGGCTTTCGGGTGGCGTAGATTCGAGCGTGGCGGCATTGCTGCTCCACAAAGCCATCGGTGAAAATTTAATTTGCTTTTTTATCAACAACGGTTTACTTCGCAAAAATGAGTACCACGAAGTCCTTGACTCTTACAAAAATATGGGTCTGAACATCGTCGGAGTGGATTCCAGTAAGCGATTTTGGAAAGAGCTAATGGGAGTCACAGAACCAGAAGCAAAAAGAAAAATAATTGGTCGTGTTTTCATAGAAGTTTTTGAAGAAGAAGCCAAAAAAGTGACAGGTATAAAATGGTTGGGGCAAGGCACTATTTATCCAGATGTAATAGAATCTGTGTCCGTTCACGGTCCATCTGCCACTATAAAGTCGCATCACAACGTAGGCGGACTGCCAGAAAAAATGGGCTTGAAAATAGTAGAACCACTGCGAATGCTGTTCAAAGACGAAGTCCGAAAAGTCGGTGCAGAAATCGGTTTGCCCCGCCATATCTTGATGCGACACCCATTTCCGGGACCCGGACTTGGTATCAGAAT
Organism: Saprospiraceae bacterium; assembly: GCA_043778415.1. Taxonomy (GTDB): domain Bacteria; phylum Bacteroidota; class Bacteroidia; order Chitinophagales; family Saprospiraceae; genus JAYUHK01. The sequence continues at coordinate 4,026 of JAYWGG010000039.1, read as the reverse complement.
ACTCGGAGATGTGACAGAGCAAAAAGTGGAAATTTTACAAAATGCAGATGCTATTTTTATCAATAAACTAAAAGAACACCAACTTTACGACCAAGTTTGGCAAGCTGGAGCGATACTTTTACCCGTCCAATCCGTCGGCGTAATGGGCGACGAGCGGACGTATGAAAAAACCATCGCGCTCCGTGCCGTCACTTCTACCGACGGAATGACCGCCGAGTGGAGCAGGTTGCCGTATGATTTTTTAGCCGAAGTGTCCAGCGAAATTATCAATCAAGTAAGAGGAATCAATCGAGTAGTTTTTGACATTAGCACCAAACCGCCAGCGACTATCGAGTGGGAGTAATAAATAAAATTTTAGCTAAAAATTTATTTATTATTAAATTTTGTGACAAAAAATAACATCAATTATGGTTAATAATCTTCATTCTATCAAGCTGCGATACGGTATTATCGGTACTTCAATGGCGTTGGACCAAGCCCTCGACACAGCTATTCGGGTAGCTCCGACCGACTTGACGGTACTTATCACGGGCGAAAGTGGGGTAGGAAAAGAAGTTTTTTCAAAGATTATTCACAGCTTGAGTCCGCGAAAACACAACCAATTTATCGCCATTAATTGCGGCGCAATACCCGAAGGAACTATCAATTCGGAGCTTTTTGGACACGAAAAAGGCTCTTTTACTGGGGCGAGCGAGGCAAGAAAGGGATATTTTGAAACCGTAGATGGCGGCACTATTTTTTTAGACGAAATAGGAGAGATGCCCCAAGATACGCAGGCTTACTTGCTTCGAGTGTTGGAGTCGGGCGAATTTTTGCGGGTCGGAGCGTCCAAAGTACAAAAAACAAATGTCCGAGTAATTGCCGCTACAAATGTGGTACTTTATGACAGTGTAAATAAGGGAAAATTTCGGGAAGACTTGTATTTTCGACTCAATACCGTCCCTATCCATGTGCCAGCTTTGAAGGACAGACCGGAAGATATTAATCCGCTTTTCAGGAAATTTGCGTCCGACTTTGCCGAAAAATACCACACAACTTCTATAAGATTGGACGAAGACGGACAGGAAGTTTTGCGGAATTATCGCTGGAGAGGAAATATTCGCGAGCTAAAAAATCTTGCAGAACAGGTTTCTGTCCTGTCCGAAAATAAAAATATTACTGCCAACGATTTAAAAAAGTTCATTCCGAATATTGAGCATCGGAATTTGCCGATAAATATTGAAAATGTTGGAAAAAGTGACAATTTTCAAGAACGCGAAATTTTGTACAAACTTTTGTTCGATATGAAGAAAGACTTGAATGATTTGAAGTCTTTGGTTTTTGAGTTGATAAAAAATAATGATTTGCAAGTGCCTGACGCTCAATATTTTAAGGGCTTGCAAGCTCCCGCAGACTATCCGAGCAATGAACGCCACGCAGAAAATTATACGACTCGAAATTTTCATTCCGACGGTATGGATTATTTTAGTGAAGAGCCTAAAAAAACGAAGCCAGTTATCATGGAAAAACAAGAATCTACACAAATTCCAGAGTTTGTGGAAGATAATCTTTCCATCGTAGAGATGGAAAAAACGATGATTTTGAAAGCCTTAAAAAAGCACGTAGGGAAACGAAAAGAAGCAGCTGACGATTTGGGTATTTCGGAGCGCACGCTTTATAGAAAAATAAAAGAGTACGAATTGTGACATTTTTACAAAAATGTCACAATTCGTACTCTTTTATCTATTTTATTCTTATATTTGATGAATCATTGGCAATCCAATCAAGTCATTTTCTACGTCGCTGATGCTACCAAAACCTAAAACTCCGCCAGACGCTCTTGCAATATGCTCGGCGAAAGAAAGAAAGCTATGATACAGTTTTTTAGCGAACTGATGCTCTAATTTTGCTAAAACCGGATTGAGTTCAGCTAATTTTTGAGTCAGAATATCGGTCGAAATAGGAGAACTTTTTAGGAGTGCGTCAAATTTTTCGTGATAGTGCTTGTCTGCCCAATCATAAAATTCATTGGTGTCGTTGTGCTTATTTTGGTCGTGACTTGATGTCACAAAACTACGAATATGCGTTAATTTCGCTGCCCAATCGGATTCTTTTTGGTCAATTACATGGTCTGCACCTGCAATCAAAATTGCAATGGTAGGAATCGCTTCCAGCAATAAATCTGACTCTGCCGCCGTCAAATTTTTTAATTGTTCGCTTAACATAAAATAATTTCGATAATTGTTGTTGAAATATAAAAAAAGCAATAATATTGCTTCGAGCCGCAAAGATAGATGATTTTTAAAACCTGCCCAATTTTTTACAACAATATTACACAGCCAAAATGACTTTATTTGTAGAGGAACAAACTCCCAGCGAAGCCAAAGATTTTCGACCTAATGACTTGATAGTCACGCCTTTAATGAAACAATATTTTGACGTGAAGGCAAAATATCCGGAGGCTTTGCTGCTTTTTAGGGTGGGCGATTTCTATGAAACTTTCGGTGCTGATGCTATAAAAACCTCTGCGGCACTTGGGATTACGCTTACCAAACGGAACAATGGTGGCTCTGATATTGAGTTGGCGGGCTTTCCGTACCATTCTTTGGACTTATATTTGCCGCGTTTGGTGCGCTCTGGCTTCCGTGTGGCGATTTGTGAGCAGCTCGAAAAGCCGAGTCCGCTCAAAAAAATCGTCAAAAGAGGTGTCACAGAAATCATCACTCCGGGTGTGACGACGGACGATAAATTATTGGATTTTAGGTCTAATAATTTTTTGGCAACCGTGTTTTTAGGTGCGAAGGAAAAATTGGGAATTTCCTTTCTCGACATTTCGACGGGTGAGTTTTTTACGACCGAAGGAAATTTTCAATATTTGGACAAAATGTTACAAAGTTACAATCCTTCGGAGGTCGTGATGCCCAAAAGTTTTATGAAAGAATTTGAAAAAAAATTAGGCAAAAAATACTATTTGTTTGGTTTGGAGGATTGGGTTTTTACGATAGATTTTACGCGCAACAAATTACTCCAACACTTTGAGGTTCAGTCACTTAAAGGCTACGGGATAGAAGACATGGAGCTTGCACAAATCACCGCTGGAGCGGCTTTGTACTACCTTGAAACGACTGAAAACAAAAATTTGAAGCACATTCTTCAAATAAATAGGATTCAGGCAGAAAATTTTGTTTGGCTCGACAGATTCACAATTCGCAATTTGGAATTGATAGAAAGCCAGCACGAAAAAGGCGTTTCTTTGCTCCAAATTATTGACAAAACGGTGTCGCCGATGGGCGCGAGAATGTTGAAAAAGTGGATTTTAATGCCGCTTATTTCTAAATTAGCAATTGAAGAAAGGCAGCAATCTGTTCTATACTTCGTTGAAAATCAAGAACTTAAAAATGATTTGGAACAATATATTCGGCAGGTTGGCGATTTGGAGCGACTTATATCAAAAGTCCCTTTGGGAAAAATTAATCCTCGAGAAGTAGTCCAGATAAAACGCGCATTGTTCGCCATCGAACCCTTAAAAAATTTATTGCAAAAAAGTGACAATTTGTATCTGAATAAAATAGGCGAAAATCTAAATTATTGTCCTATTTTGAGAGATAAAATCCATCGCGAAATCATCGAAGAAGCCCCCGTAAATTTGTACAAAAGTGGTGTTTTTTTGAGTGGTTTTAACGAAAAATTAGACGAATTGAAGTTCCTAATTCACAACAGCAAAGACTTACTTTTAGACATTCAGCAAAAAGAATCTGTCAAAACTGGTGTCACAAATTTGAAGATTGGCTATAATAGTGTCTTTGGGTATTACCTCGAAGTGACCAATAAATATAAAAATCAATTTACTGTTCCGAGTGACTGGATAAGAAAGCAGACACTCTCGACGGGAGAACGGTATATTACAGAAGAATTAAAGATTTTAGAAACAAAAATCTTGACGGCGGAAGAAAAAATATCTGAAATCGAAGCGCAATTATTCGAGCAAATGCTGGTTTTTTTGTCCGATTACATAGAGCCGATGCAGCAAAACGCTTCGCTAATTGC
>JAYWGG010000038.1:0-3079 GCA_043778415.1 Saprospiraceae bacterium | reverse complement strand
CTGTGCGGCGCGCAGGACTTTTTTACTTTTCTCCTCATTTCTTTAAAACTTCCAACCATGCTAAAATATGCAATAGTTTTTTTTGCTTGCTGTTTTTTTAGTCCGATTTCAGCGCAGATTACACCTCCGAATTGTTACGACTGTAAGTGGCTAATAGGACGTGATTATAGTTTGTTAGACTCCGTCGGCTGTGGCTCTTTGTTTGATTTCAGTGACCCTGATAACACTTCTATTGTGTGGGTCAATAAAAAAATGCATTTTAGCTACACCAATGCCAGCATCTGCGACGAAAATGGCAATTTACAATTTTATACCAACGGCTGCTACATCGCAGGAGCTGACCACCAAATGCTGCTGAATGGGGACGGACTGAACCCCAACACTCCTCAGTCGAGTTGTCGTCAAGGACACGGCTACATCGGTGAGCAAGGTACGCTCGCGCTTCCTTTTCCAGCTCACCCCAAGCAATATTTTTTAATCCACAAAGGAGTTGATACTTTAGTATTGATGAATTATTACGGATACCACTGCAAGGTGCTTTACCGCACCCTTATAGATATGAATCTCAACGGTGGAAAGGGCGCAGTCGTATTCAAAAACGATACTATTAGTCATACTGATACGCTTTCTTACGGACAGCTTACCGCTTGCAAACACGCCAACGGGCGCGACTGGTGGATACTTTCTGCTCGCTACCGTACCAATAAGTTTTATCGTTACCTGCTTTCTCCCGAAGGTGTGAAGCTCTACGGTGTCCAATCCTACGGATTGAGTGCCGTCAGTGTATCGGAAGACTACTCGAGCCAAGCTGTTTTTTCGCCCGACGGCAACAAGTATGTGCGCAACACAGCAGGCGGCATCAGCATCTATGATTTCGACCGGTGTTCGGGTTTACTCTCCAACCAAAAGTATATATTTTTGTACCCTACCGACCCCGCCAGCATAGGTGGTGCTGCGATTTCATCCAATTCTCGCTTTTTGTATATTTCGACCAGTTATCGGCTTTACCAGTTTGATTTGCAGGCCGCTGACATAGCAGCGAGCAAGACCCTGATAGGAGAGCAGCAATACAGCGACTTAAATTTTTATCAACAACAACTTGCTCCCGACGGTAGGATATATATGATACCGTCCTCTAACGACAGCTATGGTTTGCACACCATAGAGCAGCCGAACTTGAAGGGCGACTCTTGCGAATTTATTCAAAACAGCCTAACAATGTTCTGCCCAAATACAGTTTCAGTACCCAACTATCCCAACTTCCGCCTCGGGCGGCTCGTCGGCAGCTCCTGCGATACGCTCGCCACTGCGATAGCGGAGGTAGCGTCGCCAGAAGGCTTGCGAATCTATCCCAATCCCGCCTCCGATGAGCTGACGGTGGAGTACGCAAAGCCGACATCTGGCAGCGATGTAGAAATATATATTTCCAATATGTTGGGCGTAGCGGTCAAGCAGCAAAAGTACAGAAACGGCGCAGAAAAAATCAATGTAGAAGACATACCCAAAGGAATTTATATACTATCTTTACAGCAGCAGCGCAGAATAATTGCATCGCAAAAAGTTATTATACAGTAATTACCGACACCTCAAAGGTGTCGATAACTTCGGTTCATTCTAACACAAAATTCTAATTATTCGACTATGAAAAAGCTATTTTTGATAATACTCGTATTTATTTCTGGCGAATCCAACTCGCTATTCGCCCAACCTACCTACCCTAAATGTTATTACGACTGCAAGTGGATGATGGGTTATGATACAGACGCTCTTGATTTTATGGGCTGTGGCAGCCTGTTTGATTTTAGCGATACTGTCGTTTCAGTCAGTACTGCGGATAAATATATGTACATGAACTTCACGAATGCAAGTATCTGTGATGAAAGCGGCAACTTGCAGTTTTATACCAACGGCTGCTACATCGCAGGTGCTGACCACCAAGTGCTGGAAAACGGAAGCGATTTGAATCCCGTAATTGGAGGCGGCTGCAACAACGATTTTCCGTTTTTCGGAACTGGCTACAAAGGGCAGCAGGGTACGGTCATTTTGCCGTATCCCGGTCACCCGAAGCAGTATATGTTGATTCATAAAAAACTAAAAACTGTTCCCAACGTAAATTTTCAATACAACTGCCAAGGGCTTTATATCAGTGTGATAGACATGAACCTCAATGGCGGAAAGGGTGCAGTCACCGTCAAAAATAGCCTGATTGATGCCGATTCACTTACCTTTGGTCAATTTACAGCTACCAAACACGCCAACGGTCGCGACTGGTGGCTGCTTTCGGCAAGATTGGCTTCCAAAAAAATAGTTCGCTATTTGCTTTCGCCTACGGGATTAAAAAGAGTTGGCACACAAACCGCGATGGGTTCTGATATTGCTATAGACGATAATTTTGGACAAACCGCTTTTTCTCCCGACGGCAGCAAATACATTCGTTTCAACTATGAAGGATTGAATATTCTCAACTTCAACAGGTGTACGGGAATGTTATCCAATCGGGTTACTTTCCCACTTCATGGACTTGGAGATACTATCCTTGCGTCAGGTACTGGAGTTTCACCCAATTCGCGTTTTTTGTATATTTCGATAGGTAGAAAAATATACCAATTTGACTTGCAGGCATCGAATATCCAAGCAAGCAAAACGTTGGTGGCAGTTCAAAAATATCCGACGCTCAATTTTTATCAAATGCAGCTCGCGCCAGACGGAAAGATTTACGTCATCACGCTGAATATGACAAACGAAATACACACCATCGAAAGTCCAAATTTGAAAGATACTTTGTGCGATGTGCGGCAAAAAAGTATGGTGTTGCCTTGCAAGAATGGATATTCCCTGCCCAATCTTCCCAACTTCCGGCTCGGGCGGCTCGTCGGCAGCTCCTGCGATACGCTCGCTACCGCAATAGCGGAGGTAGAGCAGCTGGGGGAGTTGAGGGTGCAGCCCAATCCCGCCTCCGATGAGCTGACGGTGGAGTTGCCGCCCAACTTACAAAACAGTAAGCTGACTTTGAGGCTCTGCAACCAACTCGGGCAGACGGTTCATTCGCAAGCGTGGCGACAGGAAAGTAGCACCCAAA
>JAYWGG010000037.1:0-3094 GCA_043778415.1 Saprospiraceae bacterium | reverse complement strand
AATAGCATTCACCAGAGGAAATATACTTTCCAATTCGATTGTTGCCTACCCATTCTATTTCGCCCTGACCGGGTACTGACTTGATGGCATTGGCATTGCCATTAGCATAATCAGAAGAAGTATCGGGTCTAAGAATAAATTTGAATAAATCACGAGAATTGGGATTGATTACTACCAAAGAACTTCTATCACAACTTTCAGAACTGTTGTAGGAACATTCATCTTGCTTGCAGCCCAAAAAGCACAATATCGCTGATATAAAAATTATTATTTTCATAGTTATAATATTTAAAAACAAGGACATCGGGCTATTGCTAACCGATGTCCTTGTGGAGTTTGAAAAAATTATTGAATAATCACTTTTACCACTTCACTCGACCCGTCCATACGGCTGACTCGAAGCAGATACAGTCCCGGCGAAAGGTTGAGTCCTGTTACTCTAATCTGTCCCAATTCTTTGTTCTTCAAAAAAGTAGTTGATACTTTAATTCCTTGCAGGTTGAAACATTCTATCTCATTGACTTGCTCAACATCAGCACCAACGACTGTAATCTCGTCACTCGTAGGATTCGGGATAACCTGAAAGTTAGCAGATATTTGCTCGCTTTGATCCGATGGCGCGACGGCGGCTTTGTGTTCACAAACAACCCCTGGTCCGCAGTTGTAACTTTTGGTCATGGTGGTCGTCAAACCGTTGCTGCTTACCACGGTCAGCCTAATATAAAAATACGGACATCTCGTAACTGTAAATGTTACGTTTGCGGACGTACCGATTACTTGGCTGCTGGTAAAGTTGGGTGAAGTACTCAATCTCCACTCATATTGGTAAGGACCTACCCCACAAGTGAGCGGAAAAATTGTTCCGGGAGGTTCAATGCAAATCCCCGAAAAGACGGTAGATGATAGCGTGATTACCTCATCTAAACATATTGGACCTATGGAGGTTTTATTGAATGATACTGAAAATTGAGGGTCGGGATTGTTGTTGGCACTTTCACAAAATGCAGCCCTAATTTGTTGGGCATTGTTTCGGGTGCCAGCAGTTCCAGTCGCCACTCCTCCGAAAAAAACATTAGGATTCGAAAAATTTGGTATTCGACTATTATCAGGAGCATTGTTAGCCATAATAGTATTCCGCCCGTTGGTCATATTTAACCCAAATGGGCAAGTAACTCCATTCGCTTGACTGCTGTGCTGGCAGCCAAACTGATGACCGATTTCGTGCGCCAAAGTATATCTCGACGGGTCAATATTTGCTACCTGCACGATACAAAACTTATTCGTAGAGAATGGATCCAATGAATTTGATATACCAAAAATTGTACCAGTACCACCACCATTTTGAATCGAAATAGTACCAGTATAATTATTATTGGTCAATAAAACGACAATGTCTGCCCTACGATTATTCATTAAGTTCTGGGCGGTTGCACTATTGCTAACTGAAATCAAATCTTGATTAATTCTTGTATCAACATTTTGTGCGATTGACCATGCAAAATCAGGCGTGTAATTAACGGCAGTTACTCTTACCCTTTTGTTGGGTATGACACTGTTGGCAAATGCTAAATTAATATTGTGGCTTTCTACATAAAGAAACCACTCGTTAAACATCCCCCATGAAGCTAATAACCAGTTATTTGCTTCTGGTGTCCTTAATAATAGCACGTCAAGAATGTCAGTGCCGCAGTCCCCTTCACAGAAGTTAGTCTCTCTTGGAGCAACCTGTTCGGCTCTATTGCCACAAGCAGTTATCGACTCCCCGCTTATATTTCTTTCCGTCAAAATACCTTTGCCACTCCCGAAGGGTATGAGGACAAAAAGCCTGTTCACTAAATCAATCGTGGCACCTGTCCCCTCTGGCGAAAAATACAAATTGACGTACCCACTGCTGCCCGAAAAACCAACGGAGTAATGTTGGGGGTCATCAAAAGTAGCATTTTTGACCTCAAAAGTCATCGGAACCCCATTGTTCACACTGGGTATCGAAATACTAATTGCGTCAGTCTGCCCAATACTCGAAGGCGATGTGAACTTAACAAACATCAGATTACCAACGTGGGGCGTAGTCAAAGCATAGTTGAATACTTTGGTTTGCCCTTCGGTGAGTGACACGGGTTTGCCCGTGATTAAGAAAAGATTGGATTGGGCGAATGTCTGGTTGGAGATAAACCCAAGCACCAAAAAAATCATTGCTGCTGTAGCACTTGATTTGATGTTAAAAGCATTTTTCATAAATTTATAAAATTAAGATACTGCCTTGACTTACGCGTTCAGACTTGCGCCTTACTTCTTTTTTGGAGGTGGTTTCTGGTACTCCCACCTTATAATATGGTGGAAATCATTTTAGAAGATGTACCAGAAAGACAAAATTTGAACTATCTTTTATTGCTAAAAAAGTGTCTAAATTCAGCTTATTTGCGGACAGAAGAAGTAAAAGCAAGGAGAGATAGGGAATTACCCCCCCCCCATATATTATTTTTTATAATATGTCTTGGTGTGTGATTTAAGGTTTTTTTTGAAATCTTTTTCATAATTTGAAAAATTTTAATGTTTATAAAATTAGGTCTAAAAGTCGCAAATTACCGCTGTGACAACTTGCTTGTGCAAAGATATAAACTTCTTAATTCTTAATAAAGGACACTTTTGAAAAAGTTAGATACATTAAAAATTACATTTTTTAGCTAATTAACACATCTAAATAATTGATTGTCAGTAATTTAACATACATTAAGTAGTATCCCAGTGGGACAAAAAATTAAAAAAATAAACCTATTCGATTTTAAAAATAGTTCTTTTTTATGTGTTATTTTACATTTACTTCCAAAAAAAATAAAAAAAACAACTTTGCAAAAATCTCCGCTCTGCGCGAGTCAAAAAAATTTTGAAAAACTTTGTTGTAATTGTAAGAAAAAATCAGATATTTGCGTTTGCTTTATAGTTATTTCAGATAAGGAATATCGAAATTTTATTTTGTAAACTAATGAAATAAGAACGATATTTGCAGCCCCGATTGACTTAATTTTTTATCACTTTTTTTCTAAAATCTGACTCCGACCTATTCGATAGCACACAGATTTTGAGCAGTATTTTT
>JAYWGG010000036.1:0-3094 GCA_043778415.1 Saprospiraceae bacterium | reverse complement strand
AAGTGCTCTGTAGAAATTCTAAAGTTTTTGCCTAAAAATCTCGTCGGCACGCGAAAAATACTCGTCGGCTCCGCCAGACTTCAAACAGTTTTCGCTTCGCCAGACGATATTTTTGCAAAAACTTGAATTTCTACAAGGCACGTCTGAAAAAGACAGTCAAATTGAATAAAATACTGCCTGAAATTTTAGTAAAAAAATATTTTGCGTAACGTAACATGAGTAAGTAATTTATTTTGGACGCGTTCCTCACGTACTTCCGCTCAGATAAACGCTATTTGCGACAGGGTATAAATCGTTGATTTACCGCAAACAAAAATTAAAAAGTAAAAATTTATAACTTTTTACGAAATTAAATGTCTAATTTTGTATCAGAATGAAGAAAAAATAAAGTACTCAATTTTTTTCAATCAATTCAATCAATAACAAGGCATTTTTGAGGCGCAACGCAGGGCGTTGTAACGAAAAAATAACGCAGTGATTGGTTGTAATTTAGCAAAAAAAATAAGTAGTTTATTTTAGACGCGTTCCATAACAGTGTAAGTTCGCTATCATCAAAAACTATTGTATGAAAAAAATTTATTTCGCAGTCGCATTCTTCGCGACTTTCTTCTTGTTTTTAAGTAACTCTAACGGTCCAGCGCACAGTGGAAACGGAGGTCGCACTGGCGCACCGGGCGAAGGAAATTGCTCCAGCTGCCACAGTGGAGGTGTCTATGGCTCTGTGACTCCCCAGATTCAGGTATTTCAGGCAGGAACGATGACTCCCGTGACTTCTTATGTCGGAGGTGTATCTTACGACGTGAGAGTCACCGTGAATAATTCCTCTGGAACGCCGCCTGCCTTCGGATTCCAAATGACCACTTTGCGCTCCACCAACACTGCCGCAGGGACATACAGCAACCCGTCAGCCAACGCATGGACTATCACAGTCAATGGACGCAACTACATAGAGCAAAACAATCAGAGCAGCTCCCCGATTTTTACTACCTCTTGGACAGCACCAGCGGCTGGCGCGGGCGCAGTAACTTTTTATAGTTGGGGCTTAGCGGTCAATAATACTGGCGGAACAGGTGGCGACAACGGCGGCGGCGGCTCTTTGTCCTTGAGCGAATCCGGCGGCGGCTCTGTGCCAATAGTTATCACCAATACCTCCACCAATGTTTCGTGCTTTGGAGGAAATAATGGCAGCATCAACATCAGCGTGAGCGGCGGCACTGCGCCCTTCTCTTTCAACTGGAACGACGGCAACACGAGCCAAAATAGAACCAACCTCACAGCAGGAAGTTATACCGTCACCGTGACCGACAACACTGCGCAGACCGCCACCAGAACGGTAGTCATCACGCAACCCGCTTCGGCGCTCAACTCCACCGCGACCGCGACCAATGTTTTGTGTTTTGGAGGAAACAGCGGCAGCATTATGCAAACGCCGTCGGGCGGAACTTCGCCTTACGCTTTCAACTGGGGCGGCGGTGTTACTACCCAAAATCGGAGCAATCTCGCAGCAGGAACTTACGTTTGCACCGTGTCGGACGCAAACAGTTGTACTTTTGTCCTTCAAAGAACAATCACGCAACCCGCTTCGGCTCTCAACTCCACCGCCAGCACCACCAATGTTTTGTGTTTTGGAGGAAATAACGGCAGCATTACGCAAACGCCGTCGGGGGGAACTTCGCCTTACGCTTTCAACTGGGGCGGCGGTGTTACTACCCAAAATCGAAGCAATCTCGCAGCAGGAACTTACAGCTGCACCGTGTCGGACGCAAACAGTTGTACTTTTATTCTTCAAAGAACAATCACGCAACCCGCGATACTTTCAGCTCAAACTTCTTTTACAAACGCCACTTGCGGCATGAACAACGGAACGGCAACTGTTAATAGTACCAGTGGGGGAACAAGACCTTACAGGTATGTTTGGGACGATTTTCTCGTCACGCAAGATACATTTTTTACTAATTTAGAGGCAAGACCATATCTTTTATTTGTTATAGATACGAATAATTGTGTCTTCGTGGACACTATATTTATTACCAACATCAACGGACCTTCATTGAGTGCGACAAAAGTGAATGTTTCGTGCTTTGGTGGAAATAATGGACAAATCGCAGTTGCTCCAAGCGGAGGAATACAGCCTTACACTTTCCAGTGGAACGATGGCTCAACTAACAATCCGAGAATCAACTTGACCGCAGGTATTTATACCGTCACTGTCACCGACTCGACGGGTTGCATTGCAACAAAAAGGGATACTATTTTCCAACCCAATGCAGCACTCAACGTGGTGGCATCGGCTACGAATACCGTTTGCGGCAGCAGCACTGGCACTATCACAACCACGACATCGGGCGGCACTTCGCCGTATTCTTACCTGTGGGCAGACGGAGTGACCACACCAAATCGCAGCAACCTGACCGCAGGAACTTACGCTCTGGTAGTAACGGACGGAAATAATTGCAGTACGCAAATCCAACAAAGTGTGAGCAGCCCCAACAGCCCAGTTGCCACAGCCACAGCTACCAATGTGTCCTGTTTTGGAGGAAATAATGGCAGTATTTCGGTGCTAGCTTCGGGCGGTACTCCGCAATATTCTATTCTTTGGAACGATTTAACGACCGTTTTTGTAAAAAATAATCTTTCCGCAGGAAGTTACGCCTACACGATAACCGATGCCAATGGCTGTAAATATTCGCAAAGTAAAGCCGTCACGCAGCCAAATTCTACTTTGGTAGCCACCGAACTCGTAACCAATGTGTCGTGTTTCGGGGGGAATAATGGCAAAATAGAATTGAATATTTCGGGGGGAACGCCGCCTTACGCTACGGGTGGAGTGAATTTTCCACAAAATAATCTTTCCGCAGGAAATTATTCCTTCACGGTCACAGATGCCAACGGTTGCTCGACAGTCAAAACTATCACAGTCACGCAACCGCCGCTTTTGGTAGCCGCTGAACTCGTTACCAATGTGTCGTGTTTCGGAGGGAATAATGGCAAAATCGAATTGAATATTTCGGGAGGAACGCCGCCTTATGCTACGGGCGGAGTGAATTTTCCACAAAATAATCTTTCCGCAGGAAATTACTCCTTTACGGTCACA
>JAYWGG010000035.1:0-9254 GCA_043778415.1 Saprospiraceae bacterium | reverse complement strand
AAATGATGAATAATAAAAAATGCACGGCTTGAAAAAGCAGTGCATTTTTTTTGTGAGAAAAGTGACGAGCGTTTGGAAAGAATTTGCGACATTTGTGGAGCGAAAAGCCCAAAAGATATGCCAATACAATTATTTTTAATATGAAAAATATTGAAAAATCAATTCTACTCAAAACAGAGTTGGACGAATTGCGCCCGATTTCCGAAGAAGTCGAAGCAAGAATTATGCAAAAATTCAGATTGGATTGGAACTATCATTCCAACAATTTGGAGGGTAATTCGCTGACTTTTGGCGAAACAAAAGCCTTGATTTTGTTCGGAATAACGGCGCAGGGAAAGCCGCTAAAAGACCATTTTGAGATAACAGGTCACAACGAAGCGATAAATTGGGTGTTGCAAGTAGTGAAGAAAGAGAGACCGTTGAGCGAAAATTTTATTCGGGAGTTGCACACTTTGATTTTGAAAGAACCCTACGAAGTAGCTGCCATCACGTCCGACGGTTTGCCGACCAGAAAGCGGGTCGAAATCGGTAGCTACAAGAAAACGCCCAACCATGTGAAGACAAAAACTGGCGAGATTTTTTATTTCGCTACGCCCGAAGAAACGCCTGCAAAAATGCACGATTTGTTGGAGTGGTATCGAGCAAAACTCGACGAAGCAGACGTAAATCCGATTTTGTTGGCGGCTGAATTTCATTACAAATTCATCTGTATTCACCCTTTCGACGACGGAAATGGGCGCACGGCGCGGATATTGATGAATTTTATTTTGATGCAATTTGCGTATCCGCCCGCAGTCATCAAGACGACCGAAAAAGAAAATTATTTCTCTGTGTTGCGACAAGCCGATGCAGGTATTTTTGAGCCATTTTTGGAGTTTATTGCCCAAAATCTCAATCATTCGTTGGAAATAATGATAAAAGGCGCAAAGGGCGAAAGCATAGAAGAAGCGGACGATATTGATAAAGAACTCGCACTTTTGGCACAAAAACTGAAAGTATTTGGGGAAGCAGTACCCAAAAGTGCTGAAAACTTATTAGAGATTTACGACCTATCTGTGACAAGGTTGGCACGAGTATTTTTTGAAAAAGGGAAAATATTAGAGCAGTTTTATGCAAAATTTGAAACGGTTATCATTTTTGATAATTTAGGTCGGGTATATAAAAAAGCTGAAATTTCAAAAAATAGACAGCTTATTAACTTGAATTTGAATAAAATTGGTCTTGTGTTGAATTGTCATGGATTTAACACAAAAGGATTTACGGACTTTAATTTTAGCTCCAATATATCGTTTAATTTTGAACAGAAAAAATATACTGTCAAAAATACGAGCAACATAACCTACGAAAAAACATATTCAGAGCAGCTAACGGACGACGAAATTAGCAATTTGGTTAGCGCAGAGTTGAGAAAACACAAGGAATATATAGAAAATCAAATGAACATCGCACAAGGAAAGTTATAGTATTTTGAAAATAAACATTGTAATATTTTATTTTTTAGTTCAGATTTGTAGCCTTTTTGGGCAAAATTTAAGCTTCAATTTGGTTGTTTCGCACCCGATATCTTGTTTTGGGGGCAGCGACGGCGGTGTTTTGGTCACAAACTTGGTAGGCGGAACTCCGCCTTACCAAACAAAATGGTCGAATGGAAAAGCCCAAACGCTCGCCAACGACAGCCTGAACTGCGGCAATTATTCCGTCACCGTCACCGATGCCAACCAGCTTGAATCGGTAAAAAATATAGAAATCCAAAATCCGCCAGCCATTCAGTTTGATATTTTGGTAAAAAATCCGAGCTGCAATACGTCAAATGATGGAAAAATTGAGGTACAAAATATTTCAAATGCACAAGTTCCTGTGACATATTTTTTTAATAAAAAAAATACTACGGATTCTATTTTTTTAAACCAAAAGTCTGGGCGATTTCAAATAAAAATCAAAGACTCTTTGGGCTGCGAAGTCGAAAAAGATAGTTTTGTAGATTTTGTCCGAGAATTTTTGATATACGCTGGCGAAAATCAAAGTATAAAATTGGGCGAAAGTGCTGAAATAAAGGTAGAAAGTAACTATTTGTTGGATTCTGTCGTTTGGCAGCCGAATGTTCCCTGCAAGTGCGACCTCGCAGAAGTCAAGCCGTATTTTTCTACCAATTATAAATTAACTGCTTATTTTGCGGGTTGTGTGGCGACCGATGAGGTCAGAGTTGCCGTCAATCGCCGCCCAGAAATTTTTATTCCTAATGCTTTTTCGCCCAATCGGGACGATAAAAACGAGTTTTTTCAAGTTTTTTACGACGAGAAACAAGTCACTTCAATACAATCTATACGGATTTATGACCGCTCGGGAAGCCTCGTTTTTTCGCAGCAAACCGAACCCAACGGCGCAGACCCAACTTGGGACGGCACTCAAAATGGGGTAGAACTTTCGCCTGCCGTGTTCACTTATATCATTGAGTACCAGCTAATTGACGATACTTTGGGGCAGATGTCTGGCGAAGTCACGCTCTGGAAATAAACTATTGCACAACCAAAACATAAAAATTTTCGTGCCGCGAAATAGTCATTTTATACAAAAATCAAGCTATCTTTGAGCAGCTTTTGGATTGTCATCTGAAAAATCCGTGACCAAAAATTACTTTGAAACAACTCGACAAGTTACTCATAAAATCGTTTTTGCCTCCTTTTGTAGTCAATTTTTTGATTGCTTTGTTTGTGTTTATCATGCAAACATTGTGGCTTTATATTGACGAAATAATGGGAAAAGGCGCGGGTTTGCTGCTCTTGGCGGAGCTGATTTTTTACCTTTCGATACGACTTGTGCCGACGGTACTGACGCTCGCCGTCCTCATCGCGTCCGTCATGACGATGGGCAACCTCGCCGAGCATTACGAACTCAATAGTTTCAAGTCGGCGGGCGTGCCTTTGCTCCGAGTGATGCGTCCGCTGTTTATTTTTTGTTTCGGCGTAGCGATTTTTTCCTTTTTTTGTTCCGATTATTTTATACCGAAAGCGAACCTCAAATTCACTTCGCGAATGTACGATATTCGGAAGCAAAAACCGACTTTGAGCTTGGAGGAAGGGATATTCAACAGCGATTTTGCTGGTTTTGTGATGCGAATTGGTAAAAAAAATAGCGACAATAAGACGATTGAAAATGTGCTAATTTACGACCACACGGGAGAAGATAAAACAAAAACCAACCAAATTCTCGCCAAAAGCGGCGAAATGTACACGACTGCCGACCGACAATTCATGATAATGAACCTCAAAGACGGGCGGCAATATCAGGAAGTGATGCCGTCGAGCAAAAACAACAAAAAGTCCTATCCGTTTGTCCGCACCTCATTCAAAGAGTGGAACAAAGTGTTTGATTTGGGGCAATTTGAGATGGGACGCAGCGACGAAAATTTGTTCAAAAACCTCCAAAGTGTGCAGCGCACTACCCAACTGTTGCAGCAAGTGGATTCTATCAATCAAAAAATCGAAGACCAAAATACAGAACTTTCTTCCCAAGCGAAGGGTTTTTACCGCTACCTTGCTATCAGTAAAGTCAAAAATGTGACATCAGATTCGGTGCTAAAATCCCCAAATGTAGCCACGAATTTTCCTGCACCGCGCGGCGAAATACCTCCTAAATTCAGAGATTTTGGGGATTCTGCGCTGCTTGCGAAGCCCTTTACGACCCTCGAAGACTTGATTTCTTCGATGCCTGTCTATGAGCAAAAACAGCTGTTTGGTCGGGCTGCATCGCAGGCGAGAAGCGGCAAAAGCCTTGCAATATCTACTATTGAGAGCAAAGACCGACTGAAAAAAGACTTGGTAAAATTCCAATTTGAGCTGCACACCAAATTCACTTGGGCGTTTGTTTGTTTGCTTTTTTTATTCATCGGCGCGCCGATGGGAGCGATAGTTCGCAAAGGCGGCTTCGGGTATCCGATTTTGATTTCGATTAGTTTTTTTATGTTGTTTTTTATGCTGACCGTGATGGGAAAAAGGTTGGCGGATTCGCTGGCGATGAATGTTATTTTGGCGGCTTGGCTGCCGTGTTTGGTGCTGCTGCCGGTCAGTATTATTTTGACGATAAAAGGAATGAACGACTCGCCGCTGTTCGATTTTGCGGGCATTTTTCAAAAAATAAAAAATATTTATAAAAATAAAAACAAGATAATTGCTAAATGAACGATGTCACAATAAATAATATTATTAAAAATAATTTGGTATTTTTTACTTTATTTTTGATATTTTTGCTGCTCATGCAGTTTTTTTTGTGGCACAATCACATACAAGGCGAAGAAATATTTTGGTTGGACGCTCACAGAAACTCGATTTTAGATATAATTTTCCAGTTTTTTACGTTAGTAGGAGAGGCTTATTCTTTTGTAATTGCTTTTTTGGTATTGTTGTTTTTTGAGTATCGAAAAGCAATTTTGATACCTATTGCGGGCGGACTGAATTTAATAATTACCTATTTTTCAAAGCATTATCTGGCGCACCCACGTCCGATGACTTACTTCAATCAGCTGCATATTTTTGAAAAATTGCACCCCGTGGAGGGCGTAGATTTGAATTCGGGCTTCAATAGTTTTCCTTCTGGGCATACGCTGGCGGCGTTTACGCTGTTCAGTTTGCTGGCGTTGCTTTCAGAAAACAAAACACGCGATGCAGTTATTTTTTTCAGTTCAGCGGCGTTGGTTGCGATGTCACGAATGTACTTAATTCAGCATTTTTTGGAAGATATTTTGTTGGGTTCTATCGTTGGCACCTCGATAGCTACGGCGGTTTTTTATTTTTACAAAAATACAAAAATTCCGACTGAAAGTAAGTGGAATCAGCATCTCTAAACTCGCAAATTGAACTAATCGGTGCGGAAAATTGTTTTAAAAATTCAAATATTATCCGAATGGAGGCAAACGAAAAACCCAAAGCTGCGAATGGTAGTGTAGATTTGAAGATATTGGGCGAAATGCAAACCAATAGGGGAGAGGACTTGGCGGCGTTGTCACAAAAACAACCGATTATGCTGTTTTTCTTACGGCATTTTGGTTGTACTTTTTGTAGAGAAGCGTTGGACGAAATCTCCAAAAAACGAAAATCTATTGAGGACAGTGGCATAAAAATTGTATTCGTCCACATGGCAGACGAGCCGACGGCAAAGAAGTATTTTACGAAGTTCAAAATGCCCGATGCGACTTTTGTTGGGGATTCGGAGTGCAAATATTATGCGCATTTCGGGCTTGTAAAAGGCTCTGCGACTCAGCTTTTTGGGCTGCAATCTTTCGTGCGTGGCTTTCAGTCTGGTATTTTGAAAGGTTATGGACTCGGCAGACCGATTGGAGATGGCTTCCAGATGCCGGGTATTTTTATTATTTTTAGAAATGAAATTCGGGAAAGTTATGTCCATAAGTTAGCGTCTGACGTACCCGATTATATGAAGTTGGCTAAATGTTGTGAGTTGTGAAGGCTGTCACATTTTTAGGAATGAGGAAAAAATAAGATATTCAGATTTTTCCAATAAATTCAAACAATAACAAGGCATTTTTGAGGCGCAACGCAGGGCGTTGTAACGAAAAAATAACGCAGTAATTGGTTGTAATTGAGCAGAAAAAATGAGTAGTATATTTTAGATATATTCTTACACTTAAATAGACGACATTTAATACTCGACATAATTCGTTGATTTTCAATAGTTTATTATGACTCAAAATTAAAAACTAAAAACTTATAACTACTTACATTCCTTATCCATAAATAAAATATTTTAGTATGATAGGTTGGAGATTTACGGACTTCGTACCCGATGAAAAAGGTGGTGCGAACTTTGAAAAATTACTCAAAATTTTTCAGGACCTCATTGTTTATACGGCGGGAAATGTCAGCGAATCGTTGGGCTGGCTGACGCAGTTGGACAAGGATTATAAGCTCACGGACGAAAAGTACGGCATGGCGGATTTTATTCAAGACCTGATTGATAAAGGCTATATCAAACAAGAAGATGCCGAAAATCCGCGATATGTGCCAAGCTCCAAGATGGAAATTGCGCTGCGACAAAGCGCGCTGGAAGATATTTTTGGGAAACTAAAAAAAGCTCGCCCCGGCAAGCACAATACCAAAAATTACGGCAGAGGCGACGAGCCGACCTCCGAAGTGCGTCCTTACGAATTTGGCGACCCTATCGAAAATATTTCTATTTCGAGCAGCCTCCGGAATGCCCAAATCAATCATGGAATCCACGAGTTCAAGCTGACTGGCGAAGACCTCGAAATCCACGAATCGTACTACCAAAGCCAGATGAGTACGGTGCTGATGATTGACGTTTCGCACTCGATGATACTCTACGGCGAAGACCGAATCACGCCCGCAAAGAAGGTGGCGATGGCACTTTCCGAACTCATCACGACGCGCTACCCAAAGGACACGCTCGATATTATTGTGTTCGGCAACGACGCTTGGCAGATAGAAATCAAGGATTTGCCGTATCTGCAAGTCGGACCCTTCCACACCAACACGGTGGCGGGTTTGGAGCTGGCGATGGACTTGCTCAAACGCCGCCGAAACCCCAACAAACAGATTTTTATGATTACGGACGGCAAGCCGACGTGTATCAAAAAAGGAAATAAATATTACAAAAATAGCTTCGGCTTGGACAAAAAAATTATCACCAGAACGCTCACTTTGGCGCAGCAATGCAAGAAAATGAATATTCCAATTACTACTTTTATGATTGCTCGCGACCCGTATTTGATGCAGTTCGTGGATCAGTTCACGCAAGCCAACAACGGCAAGGCTTTTTACAGCAGTTTGCAAGGTTTGGGCGAATTTATTTTTATGGATTACAAAGAAAATAAGGCGAAAAGGCACAGATAAAACTGCTGACAATCTAAATGCAGCAACGATTATGAAAAAAGAATGGTTTGAAACTTGGTTCGATACGGCGTATTATCACGCGCTTTATGGCGACCACAATGAGGAAGAAGCGAAGGAACTCGGAGCGGTTTTGTTGGATTTTTTGCACTTACCGCCCTCGTCGCGGCTTTTGGATTTGGCTTGCGGCAAGGGTCGATTTTCAAAATATTTGGCTTCGCGCGGCTACGAAGTGGTGGGCGCAGACTTGTCGGAAGAAAGTATTTTACAAAATATAAGCAGCGAAACGGAGGAGCTTACTTTTTTCGTTCACGATATGCGCAAGTCGTTGAGAATCAACTACTTCGATGCGGTATTTAATATTTTTACCAGTTTCGGATATTTTGACAGCGAAAGAGATAACCTAAAAACTTTGCAAGCGGTTTGGCAAAATCTGAAGCCAAATGGTCTTTTTGTTTTGGATTATTTCAATTCAAGCTATGTCACAAAAGATATTATTTCGGAATGTCACAAAAAAGTCGGGAAAATTGACTTTTTTATATCTAAAAAAGTCGTGAAAGGCTTTGTAGAAAAAGAAATCGAAGTCCGAGATGCTGGAAATGTATTTCACTTCAAGGAAAGAGTACAACTTTTTTCAACGTCAGATTTCGATAACTTGCTCGGGCAAGCCAATCTAAAAGTTTTACACCGATTCGGCGACTATCAACTTTCTCCGTTTGATGAGCAGCACTCGCCGCGCCAGCTAATTATTGCCCAAAAAATATGAATTTTATACACCAATTTGACCAATATTTCTTTTACTTTTTCAACACCGTCTGCCACCTTCCTTTTTTGGATTCATTAGCTACGCTTTGGAGAAATCCTTTTTTTTGGTCGCCACTTTATGTTTTTTTTATCAGCTTTTTGTTTCTTAATTTTGAGTTAAAAAAAAGTGCTTTTTTTATTTTTTGCTTAGCTGTGTTGGTTGCTTGTAGCGACTTTACGAGCAGCTCAATAATCAAAAAAGCTGTTCAACGCGTCCGACCTTGTCGTGAAAAAGCAATGGACTTTCAGGTAAAAAAATTAATTCCTTGCGGCACAGGCTACAGTTTTCCGTCCTCCCACGCTGCCAATCATTTTGCAATAGCTGTCTTTGTTGGCGTTACACTCGGACGGCGTTGGAAATGGCTAAAATTTTTACTCATCTTTTGGGCGACTTCTATCAGCATAGCACAAATCTATGTGGGCGTACATTATCCTACGGATATTTTGGCGGGAGCTTTTTTGGGAACAATTCTGGCAGTTATTTTTCTTAAAATTTTCCAAAAAATTAATATTTTTGACATCAAAAATTTACAAAATATTTGATATTTATTTATTTTTTGACAAAAAGCTATGCAAATAAGCGACTATTTCTTTCTATTTTTTACCGTTTTTGCTGCTGGCAGCATCGGCTTTTTCGTGCAAAAGAATACCCAATTTTGGTTACAAATTTTTCTTTCGTTTAGCGGAGCGTATATTTTTGGAATCACGATGCTGCACCTGCTTCCGGAGGTGTTTGCCAAACTCTCGGAGGAAGCTGGTTACTGGATTTTGCTCGGTTTTTTCATTCAATTATTGCTGGAGCAAATTTCTCGCGGTGTCGAACACGGGCATTTTCACCTTCCTCACCAGCCCAGCGGCTCGTTTGCTGTGCAGATTATGACGGGACTGTGCGTTCACGCTTTTTTTGAGGGGATTCCGTTGAGCAATATTGGAGATTCGCACTTATTTTATGGTATTATTTTGCACCACGCACCTGCGGCTTTTGCATTGGTCGTGTTGTTTTTGTCCTCCAAATATACGCCCAAAACTGCTTTTTTCTGTCTGTTACTGTTCTCATTTATGCCGCCTTTGGGCGCGACGATAGGCGCAAATCTTCAACTTTCAGATGTCACAGAACACCGAATTATTTCCGTTGTCATCGGCTCTTTTTTACACATTGCTACCACGATTTTATTTGAAGTAGATAGCAGTGGCAGCGCGTCCAATCACCACCAAATCCCTTGGCGCAGATTGCTTGCTATTGCTGTTGGGATAGCGACTGCGGCGGCAATTAGTTGAAAAAAACAGTGATTTTTCTTAAAATCGCTGTTTTTTTGACGCATATTTTACAAAAATATTAGACCGATTGTTTGGTTTAAGTTCTTTAGCTAACTATTTCTGATTGTTTTCAGCTTTTTCATCGCTGCACGATGACTTTCTGATACCAAGTTTCTGCGCCATTGGTCACCGACACCACATAAAAACCACTTGGCAGCGAAGCCACAGAGATGATTTGGGTGCTACTTTCCTGTCGCCACGCTTGCGAATGAACCGTCTGCCCGAGTTGGTTGCAGAGCCTCAAAGTCAGCTTACTGTTTTGTAAGTTGGGCG
>JAYWGG010000034.1:0-9258 GCA_043778415.1 Saprospiraceae bacterium | reverse complement strand
TAATAAAAAAGTCCATTTAAAGATAGTTTTCTATTTTTAAATGGACTTTTTTTATCGCCGAACTATTAGAAATAAGAAGCTGTACCTAAATAGTTTTGTGTATTGGCAACAGCTTTAGCTGTTGTATAAAAAAATGGTGATTCGGCTTCAGCCAAATACTTGTCCCAAGCGAGTCGTTTAGGCTAAAGCCAATGACAATTATTATTCGTTGCCCGACTGCTAAAGCAGTCGGCTATTAATGCAGGCTAAATAGGCGCAGGCACTTAATGAATTAAATAAGGTTGGCAATCTTTCTCATTCCCCACCAAATAATTCGTCGCATCACTTTCCCAACTCTACTGCGCGACTAAAAGCAGCTTTTGCGCCTTCGGCAATGTGTTTTTGCAAGTCATTGTCGCCAAAAGAGCGCAACGCAGCTTCGGTAGTACCGCCTTTGGAAGCCACTTTTTTTATCCAATCGTTGCACGAAAAATTGCTGCTGTTGTAAAGGTCGAGCGCGCCACTGAACGTCTGGGCAACCAAAATTTCCGCCTCCGACTCCGAAAATCCCAACTGCCGCGCGGCTTCCGTCATGGACTGCATGAAGTAATAAACGTAAGCCGGACCGCTGCCCGAGATAGCGGTGGCTGCGTCAATCGCGCTTTCTTTTTCCACATAGATTGCCTTGCCCGTCGTACTCAAAAGATTCTGTATCATCACCAACTCAATGCGCGTCACTTCGTCGGCAGCCGTGTAAGCCGTCATACCCGAACCCGTCTGTGCGGGCAAATTTGGCATCGCGCGCACCACTTTCGTCACGCCCAACGCTTGTCGGATAGTGTCCATTCGGACTCCCGCCATGATGCTCAAAAAAACTTGCTGTTGCTCCGCAAAAGGTCGGATTTGCTCGAACAGAGCGGGTGCATCTTGGGGTTTTACTGCCAAAATCACGATGTCGGACTGGGGGATACAGTCTTCCGCTCGGCAGAAAACCCGTCCGATGTCACGCGGCGTGAGTGCCAGCGCGCGCTCCTCCGAGCGAGTCAGAATCATCATTCCATTTTTGGTCGTGATGTGAGAGCGTAAAAAACTTTGGGCATACGTCAAGCCCATGTTGCCGCCGCCGATGATAAGAATTTTCATAGTTGTTTTAGGTTGGTTTTTGAGGAATGAAGAAAAAGATGGTGACTAATTTTGATGCGTTCTTAAGATGGCAGCCTGCTCATGTCCATAAAAAGAACGTTCCAGCGATGCCCGTCCAAGTCCGAAAAGCCGCAGCCGTAGAGCCAGCCCTGTGATTCGGCAGGCGCACTGAAAAGTACGCCGCCCGCCTCTACCACTTTTTGAGCCAAATCATCTACTTCTTGGCGGCTCTCGACACCGATAGAAACAAGGATTTCGGCACTTTGCGCAGCGTCTGCAATGTTGCTTCGAGTAAATTTTTGAAACAACTCTTCTGCAAAAAGCATAACGACCACATTTTTTTTACCTATTGCGAAGCAGGCACGAGTTTTACCATCGCTCTGATTGGCGTTGAGCGAAAACCCAAGATGAACAAAAAAATCGGTAGCTTTTGCAATGCTTTTTACAGGCAGATTGAGCCAAATATCTCCTATCATCTGCTGTTATTTTTTTGCTTTGGGAGTCACTTTTCCTTTGATAATGAGCATAATAAAGTCATCGCTCAAATTGGTGGTCACTTTGACCGACTTTGAAAACGAACCTTCCGCCGCCGCGTCGTAGATGGCATTGACGATAGTGGATTTTCCGGGTTTGATGGGTGTTTTGTCGTAGTCGGTCGTGGTGCAACCGCAGCCGCCTTTGACATTTTTGAGCAAAAGCACCTGCTTGGTCGTATTGGTGAGCTTGAACTTAGCCGTTGCGGGCGTTCCCTGCGGGATTTCGCCAAATTCGTATTCCATTTTGTCCCATTTGAGGTCAAAATTGGTGGGCGCGGCAGCGGAAGCAGTACTTTTTTTCTGTGCAAATAACACGGAATTAGTGCCACAAATTAGAAGCACAAAGAATATTATTTTTCTCATAAGTGTCTGATAAAATTTTTAGAAACAAAAACAAAGCTACGCCAAGTTTTTGAAAGTGTTTGTTAATGATTTCCTAAACGAAGTTTGTCTAAAATAAAGCAATTATTTTTTCATCATTTCTCAATATGCTACTAATTTTTGCAACTGCGTTTTCAGCCGCTCGACGGGCATAAAGTTTTGCTCCAACGATTGCTCGAAAGGCACAGGGGTATCCAAACTCGCCACCCGAAGCACGGGCGCGTCCAAATATTCAAACAAATATTCGGAAATATAAGCAGCAATTTCACCGCCCAAACCTCCTGTGAGTGTGTCTTCGTGCAGCACCAATGCGCGCTGTGTTTTGCGTACCGTTGCATTTATAGCTTCATAATCCAAAGGCTGCAAAGTTCTCAAATCTATAATCTCTACGTCCAAAGCCAACTCGGCGACCACTTTTTTTGCCCAATGAACGCCCATTCCGTAGGTAATAATGGAGGCTTGGCTGCCGACTCGTACAGTTTTTGCTTTCCCAATTTCGACCGTATAATAGCCGTCGGGAATGTGGTCGGACACGCTGCGGTAGAGCGTTTTGTGTTCAAAAAATAAAACTGGATTGGAGTCGGCAAACGCTGCCAGCAACAAGCCTTTTGCATCGTAAGGGTCGCTTGGATAAACGACTTTTAGACCAGGCGTGTGCGCAAACCACGCTTCATTGCTCTGCGAATGGAAAGGTCCAGCTCCCACGCCGCCGCCTGCGGGCATCCGAATGACTACGTCCGCATTTTGTCCCCAACGATAGTGCAATTTCGCAAGATTGTTGATAATTTGGTTGAATCCGCAAGTCACAAAATCAGCAAATTGCATTTCTACCATCGCTTTGTAGCCCTTCAGACTCAATCCCAAGCCGATGCCAACGATGGCACTCTCACACAAAGGCGTATTTCGGACGCGGTCTTTGCCAAACTCGGCAACAAAACCCTCCGTTATCTTGAAAACTCCGCCGTACTCTGCAATATCTTGACCCATCAGCACCAACTCCGGGTGTCGGCGCATCGCTTCTCGCAAGCCGTCGGAAACTGCATCAACATAGCGTTTTTCTTGGGTGGTAGCAGAGGCTGGCTTGACGGACTGTCCATCGTGGGCAGCGTAAATATCCGCCAACTCGGTAGCGGTGTCGGGCGTTATTTTGGGCATAGAGTACGCTTTTTCGAGATTGCTCTGGATGTCCGCCGTAAATTCTGCCCGAATCTGTGCTATTTTCTTTTCGTCTAAAATATTTTCGGCTAACAAATATTGCTCAAAATTTTGGATAGGGTCTTTCTGCGCCCACATTTCCATCAGTTCTTTGGGGACGTATTTGGTGCCAGAAGCCTCCTCGTGTCCACGCATCCGAAAAGTCATACACTCCAACAAAACGGGGTGCGGATTCTCTCGCATCTCGGCAGCCAACAGGCGAATAGTTTGATATACTTCGAGGATATTGTTGCCGTCAATGGTGAGGGCGCGCATTCCGTAGCCCGCGCCGCGCTCGGAAAGTTGCTCGCAGCGATATTGCTCTTGGGTGGTGGTCGAAAGCCCGTAGCCGTTGTTTTCTATCAAAAAAATGACAGGCAGTTGCCAGACCGCAGCCACGTTGAGTGCTTCGTGAAATTCGCCCTGACTGGTGCCGCCTTCGCCTGTGAAAGCGACAGAAATTTTTTGTTCGCGGCTCATTTTATGTGCCAACGCTACGCCTGCCGCCAGCGAAAGCTGCGGACCGAGGTGCGAAATCATGCCGACAATGCCGTAATCCATCGTGCCGAAGTGAAAAGAGCGGTCGCGCCCCTTCGTGAACCCTCCCGCTTTGCCTTCCCACTGACAAAAAAGGCGGTCGAGCGGAATGCCGCGCGTCGTGAAAACGCCCAGATTGCGGTGCATCGTAAAAATAAGTTCGTCGGGCAACATCGCTGCCGCCACTCCGACCGAAATAGCTTCCTGTCCGATGCCCGCAAACCACTTGCTAATCTTGCCCTGCCGGAGCAAAAGCAGCATTTTTTCCTCTATCATGCGCGGGTGCAGGAGCAAGCGATAAAGTGCGGTGAGCGATTCGGCGGTCAGTTCGCCACGCTGATAGGCGATTGCAGTTGGGGACGCGAGTGTATCTATGGTATCGGACATGGATTTTTTTTCGCAAATTTACGATATTTTTTTGCTAAAACGAATTTCCATATTCAGAAGTTGTTTGGAAGTATTCAGACTTTTTTAGGATTTTAGTTGGGGGGTTGCACGTACAAATCAATGCGTTTAAAAAATAAATTTTTAAACGACTTTTGTGACATTTTATAAAAAATAATTGTGAGAAAAAAATAAAAACTTGTATATTTGCAAGTGTAATTTTTATGCGTGTGAGGTGGGGAGTGGATTGAGTGCGTGGAGAAGTTTTACTGTGACTAAATAATTAAAATATATAATGTAGAAAGTAAATAGAAATTCTCACTCACAAAATTATATTTTACCGAAAATATTACATAGAGAAGGATTAACTTATAAAGCGTTAAAAATATTTTATTTTAGATATTTTATCAATATATTTCCAAATATTTGCGCAGTATAAAAAAATAAATTATTTTACAGGGTGGCGCAAATTGGGCGCATTGATGAGTTCGTAGCAATCAAATAGCGACAGGCAAAAAATAAACTAAACATCACAATGGATTTTAAAGAAATTATTGTCAAGTTAGACAAATTTTGTAGGACAATAAATAAAGCAATTATTGGCGTTGCAATTTTTGAAGGAATTGTAGTAACATTTATTGGTATTGTATCAAATACACTTACAACGGATAACCCTGAAATAAACAAATATTCAACTTACTCACTCATTTTTTTAGGAGTATTATATTTATTCTTACTTTTCATACGAACTGCATATTCAACAAGTTTTCCAAGTTCAATAACAAATGAACTAAAATCTGAACGTGAACTACAAGAACTAAAAAGAGATGCTGAAAGACAAAAAACTATAAATGAATTTTTTGTTGAAACTATGCAAAGGCTTAATGGACAAACCTGTGCATTGAATGTAGGAGATGGAACTCATTTGTGCGATGTAGGTATTTCAAAAGGTATTCACGAACTAATTGAGCCAGTTATAGACAACACATTTTTTCTGTTAGACACAATTAATACTAAATTTACAATCGGAGTGTTTTTAAATAGTTATTCTTCAATGTCGGTTGACACTCATCGGGAAAAAGGGATAATAGTAATTGAAGGCAAACTAAATAAAACCAACTTATTGTCAAAGGAACTTTTTGATATGAACTCAGTTAGAGCAGAGCAACTTGAATTACAAGCGGCAATTAAACACTGTTTTAACAACAGTGAGTTTGTTGAAAAAAATTACAGTAATGGACAAAGTGATTTTACAATAATTTGTTCGCCTATGCCTTCGGCTTGCAATGAAAATGAAGGTTTAGGAGTATTATTTGTTATAGGCAAAAAGTTAGAAAGTATCCCAATAGACTTGCCCATAAAACTAAAAATATTCGGAAGAGTAATAGCGAATTGGATTTATAGATATAATGAATGTGTTAACAATAGACAAAAAATACAACAAAGAAGGTCACCACCACCAACGTCACTACCAGTTCCAAAATTAGATTAGAGTCACAAAAATCACAACAGACGCAATAGCTATCAATAGTAGCAATTCTATATAGCTTTTTTACGTTTATTTTTCTACTCACCAGCAAGTAAGTTGTAGCAAATAAATACTTCCCTGTTTCACACTAAAAAATAGTTGAAATAAAATTTGGTCGTTTCAACTATTTATCGTAATATTGCAATGAAATAATATGAGCTACGATGGGTGCAACAAAAACAGAACATTTTACCGACAAGCAAAACCAGTTGGCTATCCTTGCAAAAGCACTGGGACACCCAGCCAGAATTGCGATTTTGGATTATCTGCTCCAAGTGGATACCTGTATTTGTGGCGACATCGTAAACGAATTGCCGCTGGCGCAGCCCACCATTTCGCAACATTTGAAGGAACTCAAAAATGCGGGACTTATAAAGGGAAATGTGGACGGAAATGCCATTTGTTACTGCATTGACGAAACGATATTGGAAACGCTGCAAAAATATTTTACAAATATTGCCGCCAAAATGGAAAAGAAAAGAGCCGATTGTTGTTGAGAAATGTATCTAAAATAAACTACTTATTTTTTCCTCATTCCTGAATAAAAACTAAAAAAATGAAAATATCAGAAATTAAAAAACACCTTGCGACCGCCGAAACGGTGAACTTTCAACTGCCAAACGGCGGTTTTGTCCCCCAGCATTTTCATGTTACAGAAGTTGGGTTGGTAACCAAACATTTTATAGATTGTGGCGGCACTGAACGGTTTGAAAAAGTGGCGAACTTCCAGCTTTGGAATGCCGACGATACCGACCACCGCCTGAAACCCGAAAAACTTTTAGGCATCATCTCACTGTCCGAGCAAAAGCTGGGCATAGGCGATTTTGAAATTGAAGTGGAGTACCAAACCGAAACGATTGGAAAATACAATTTGGCTTTTGAGGGCGATAGTTTTGTGCTAATCAACAAGCAAACCGACTGTTTGGCAAAGGAAAACTGCGGTATTCCGACCGAAAAAGTAAAAATCAATTTGCTAAACGTACAACCCCAAGCCGCCTGCTGCACGCCAGGGGGCGGCTGCTGCTAACACAACGAAAGCATTTATTTTAAAACACAAAAAACCGACAATCATCAGGTTTCGACCCAAAGTTTTGCATCATAAATATTATATGGTTGTTCGTTTAATTTTAGCAAAAAATGAGTAAAAAAATATTGGTACTTTGCACAGGAAACAGCTGCCGAAGCCAGATAGCGGAGGGTTATTTGCGGCATTTTGCGGGCGAAAAAGCCGAAATTTACAGTGCAGGCATCGAAACGCATGGCGTAAATCCGAGGGCTATCGCTACCATGAAAGAGGACGAAATAGATATTTCGCACCACACTTCTAATAACATTGACGAGTACGCAGCCGTTGATTTTGATTTTGTAATCACGGTTTGCGACAATGCCAAGGAGCGTTGCCCGATTTTTCCGTCGGGGGCAAAAAAGTTTCATTACAACTTCCCCGACCCCGCCAAAGCAACGGGTAGCGAAGCCCAGATTTTGGAGCAATTTCGTGAAGTTAGGCAGATGATAAAAACCTATTGTGAAGCATTTGTGAAAGAAAACTTGGCGGATTGACGAGCCGAGATTTTCGACAAACCCCAAACCGTTGGCTGGGACGATAATACTGCGTTTCGCAGGCTATCCGACCAAAATATTCGTATCTTTACAGCAGATAATCCGCCGCGACGATGCACAAAAAACTTCTTCGAGCCGACTGGCGGCAAGAAAATTATTGCAAAATAAAAATCGCCGCGTTTCTAATATCCAAAGCTACCAGCACACACGATGAAAAAATATATACTGCCAAACGATTTTTTTCCTGCTCCGCAAAGCACCGAAAAAATCTGCCTCTACGATTACATTATTACAGACCCAAACCACAAAAATCAAATTACACTCACCAAAAATGTGTTTAGTTTTTTGATGGAAGGCAATAAAGAATTGGTGCATTTCGACAAGCAAACGACCATAGAAACCCAGCAGTTTTTGCTCATCAAAGCGGGCAAATGCCTGATGACCGAACACCTTTCTACCAACAATCACTACCGAAGTTTTTTGCTTTTTTTTGACGACGATGCAATTTTTAATTTTATTGAAAAACACAAAATTGAAATCAAAACCAACGCTAAAAATAAGCCTTTTTGCGTTTTTGACTACGACGGCTACATCAAAAATTTTGTAGAGAGCATCGTGCAGCTCAACAAGCAAAAAACTGCGCTGCGCAATCTCGTTTTGCCCGTCAAATTAGAAGAACTTTTTTTGTATCTGGTGGATAAAAATGGAACCGAATTTTTGTCCAATTTTGTACACTGCCAAGATAATTTTAAGAATCACTTTGCGAGTGTGATTGACAACAATATTTACAACGATTTGAGCATTGAAGAACTGGCTTTTTTGTGCAACACCAGCGTTTCTACTTTCAAGCGGGCGTTCATAAAATCTTACGAGCAAAGCCCTATCAAGTGGTTTCAAGAAAAACGGTTGGAACATTCTGCTTTCTTGTTGGAGCATAAAAAAATGCGTCCCAGCGATATTTTTGAGGAAATCGGCTACGAAAACCTGTCTTCTTTTGTGCAAGCCTACAAGAAAAAATTTGGCAAAACTCCCAAACAGCATTTTGCCTAAAATTTTGACCTTTTAGCAACATTTTTAGAGCCTTTACCGACACTCCAAAAGTAAAAAAGAACCTAATTTTGCGCTATTATTAATCAATTAAAAATAACAATGCGAAATTTAATCTTATCATTAGTTTGCCTACTTTCGATAGCAAACACATTCGCTCAAAAAACATTCACCGTCAGCAGCAAAGATGTGGGCGGGCAAGCCACCAAAACCGAAGAATTTAACGGATTCGGTTGCACTGGCAAAAACCAATCGCCACAACTGTCGTGGAGCAACGCCCCCGAAGGCACCAAAAGCTACGCCGTCACGGTGTACGACCCCGACGCGCCCACAGGCAGCGGCTGGTGGCATTGGGTGGTGGTGGATATTCCTGCAACCACCAACGAATTGGTCACAAATGCCGGAAACATCGCCGCCAAACTCGCCCCAAAAGGAGCTATCCAATCGGTAACTAACTTCGGTGCGGCGGGTTACGGCGGTCCTTGTCCGCCCGAAAAACACGGTTTGCACCAGTATATCGTGACCGTTTTCGCGCTCAAAACCGACAAATTAGGCACCGATGCCAACACCAATCCCGCCGTCGTAGGCTACAATTTGTGGAGCAACACGCTCGCCAAAGCGAGTTTGGTATTTTACTACCAAAGGCTTTGAGCGCAGTTCCTGCCAGTTTAGAAACTGTTTTTCATTCCTAAAAAAATGAAATTGAACTTAAAAAATCCGTTGCATTGAAAAATGCAACGGATTTTTTTTGTGCAGAAATAAGAAGAATAAAATTTTTTAAAATATTATTTGGATTTGGTCTAAATAATTTATTACCTTTGCATTATCTAAAATCAATATAATAAAAAATAAAAAATGAAAAAGTCTTTGCTATTACCATTCCTGCTGATAAGCATTTCGGTATTTGCTCAACGGGAAACGAGCGACACCACCCAACTAACACAACTGCCAGAAATAACCGTACAAAGC
>JAYWGG010000033.1:0-3110 GCA_043778415.1 Saprospiraceae bacterium | reverse complement strand
ATAAAATGGACAGACCAAGATACAGATACTCTAAAATGTCACTTTTACCGAGCCAACGAGGGCAATACTGTAATCTGCGATAGAGTCTGGCTGAATGGTGTAGCGGTATATCCAGAAAATGCTGTTGCTGGAAAGTCACGCGGCTTTACAGTTATCAAGTAAATGGTGTCCCACGACTTGTTTTAGACTAACTCAAGAATAGCAAAGGCAATCGAATTGCCTTTGCTATTCTTTTTTTTAATATTCTCAAGCATCTCCAAAAAAACTTAAAAAAATCTCTGTTCTTTCTCTACCATGCGCACGATTTCATCGAATTGTGTGAGCGAAAAAAGCTGCCAATGCGAGTGTTTTCTCAACCAAGTGAGTTGGCGTTTGGCGTAGCGGCGAGAGTTTTGCTGCATCATCGCTACGGCTTCCAAAAGCGTTGTTTTTTGGTCAAAATAGTCAAAAAGCTCTTGGTAGCCGACGGTTTGTAGGGCGTTCAGGTGTCGAAAAGGAAGTAATTGTTCGGCTTCTTCGAGCAGTCCGTCCTCCATCATTTGCTCCACACGCCGATTGATTCGGGCATACAAATCGGATCGCGCAATCTCCAAATGCACATAAATAGGTTGGAAAAAACGCGCTTTTTTTTCTTTTTTTTGAAACGAAGAAAACGGCTGTCCCGTTGCGCGGCACACCTCCAAAGCCCGTACCAAGCGTTGAGGATTCTGAATGTCCATTTTAGAATATTGCAGCGGGTCAGCAACAAAAAGTGCTTTTTGCAGCGATTCGATGCCCTCATTTTCTAAAAGTTCGGTGATGGACTTGCGGTGCGCTGGGTCTATTTCGGGATATTCGTCCAAGCCTTCGCACAGCGATTGGATATACAAACCTGTGCCACCTACCAAAATTACGATGTCACGATATTGAAATATTTTTTTCAATAATTTAAGACCTTGCTGCTCAAAATCACCCGCCGTAAAGGTCTGTTCGAGCGGCTGACTGCTCACAAAATGATGCGTTACCGCCTCCAACTCCGCCGCCGAAGGTTTGGCAGTGCCGATATTCATACGCTGATAGACTTGGCGACTGTCGGCACTCAATATTTCGGTGTCGAAATACTGTGCCAAGCGGACGGCGAGCGCAGTTTTTCCGACCGCCGTTGCTCCCGAAATCACCAAAAGTATCTTTGTTTGTGACATAGATAAATCTTTACAAATCGCCCAACTGCGGACGCAAGATAAGTTCTTCCACCACCGTCACATCACTCAGTCGATATACTCCAACGATGGCATTTGCCACATCGGAGGCTTGCATGAGGCGACTTTCGGGCAGATCCACGCCCGCCCACGAATCCGACCACGTCGCTCCCGGCATCACTGCCGTCACACGAATTCCCAATTTTTTTAGCTCTTCTCGCAGTACTTTGGAGAAACCAAGCAACGCAAATTTTGAGATGCTGTAAGAGCCGCCATTCGGATAGGCTTGCAAACTGGCGACCGAACAAATATTAAAAATATGAGCTTTTTGGTGCTGCGCAATGGACGGCAACAAAGCACGAGTCATATAATATGCCGAATATAAATTGGTTTCAATCATCATTTCCAATTTTCCTTCGGATTCTGTGGCGATTGCGCCGGGTATAAAAACCCCCGCATTGTTGATCAAAACATCAATCGCCTGAAACTTCTCTTTCACAAAATCTGCAAAAGCCAGCACGTCCTTTTTTTTTCTCATGTCCGCTACTTTCGTAACTACCTGAATATGAGGATATTGCGTTTTAAAATCTTTTTCTAAATGCGTCAAATCTTCGCTCGTCCGAGCGCAAATAGCGATGTCAAAACCTTCTTGGGCAAATGCTTCTGCAATAGCACGTCCGATGCCCTTCGTTGCTCCCGTAACAACTGCTTTTTTATTATTTTTCATTAGATAAATTATAATTTTCTCAATTCAAAATTCTCACAAAATTAGACTAATTTTGCCAATATTTTCTTAAAAGAAATGCTTCTAAAAAATGAAATTCAATTTTATTTATCATTTCGGCAAATACTTGGTGCTGATAAAATCGGTCTTTTCAAAGCCCGAAAAAGCGCGAATGTATTGGAACGAAACGCTCCGACAAATGAACGACATCGGTGTTGGCTCGCTCATTATTGTGGTGTTGATAGCGGTTTTTATTGGTGCGGTAGCCGCCATTCAGTTTTCGTACCAGCTTTCGGGCAACTTGGTTCCGAAATATTACATCGGCTACATTGTGCGCGATTTGAGTATTATCGAGCTGGCTCCGACCTTCACGGCACTCGTTTTGGCGGGCAAAGTAGGCTCTAATATGACGACCGAAATAGGTGGCATGAGGCAAAAAGAACACATTGACGCAATGGAAATCATGGGCGTAAATACAGCCTCGTACTTGATTCAGCCCAAACTAATCGGCGCATTGGTGACGATTCCGATGCTGGTAGGCATTGCCGCATTTGTCGCAATCGTCGGCGGATATTTGGCGAGTGTGCCGATGGGTTTGATTTCGCACGAAGAATATGTGCAGGGTTTGCGGTCATTTTTCTTACCCAAAAACGTGACGATGATGTTCGTGAAGTCAGTTGTTTTTGCTTATTTATTGACTACCATTTCCTGCTATCAGGGTTATTTTGTGACTGGCGGCAGCGTCGAACTCGGCAAAGCAAGCACCAAAGCGGTCGTGTATAGCGATATTTCGATACTTTTGGCAGACTATGTGATAGCGATGATTTTAACTGGCAAATAAAAATTGGTTTAAGGAACGCGTCCAAAATAAGTTAATGTATTCTGTCTTGTCTTTTGAGCCAAAACTGCGTTAGATTTTCGTTACGATGCACGGCATCGCGCCTCAAATCTGCCTTGTTTTGACCCAAAATTATGTGTCACAATATTCAGTACCTTATTTTCTCTTCATTCCTTAATGATTGATTAATATAATTTTATAAATATTAATATTGACTTAATGTTTAATTAAATATTAGGATATATCTTACTAATACTTTTGTGTTTAAGAATTTATACAAATTTTTTTACATGAAAAGAGCAGTAGATATTGTAGTTATTTCAGATGTCCATCTCGGCACTTATGGCTGCCACGCCACAGAGTTGTTGGA
>JAYWGG010000032.1:0-9283 GCA_043778415.1 Saprospiraceae bacterium | reverse complement strand
TGTCTGCAAGCAGCAATTCGAGTTCATTTTGGTGGCGATTCATCTTGAAAACACAAAGTTGCTCCGCATTTTGCGTCCATCGGATTCTCGGAAAATATACGTCTGGCGCATCGCCAGTTTTTACTTTTGTCAATTTTTGCTCCGCAACATCATAAATAAACACTGTCACGACAGAGTTATTTTCACCAACTTTTGGATATTTGAAAGTTTCCTTTTCAGGATACACGCCGTCCTTATAGATGTCCATTGAAAACTCGGGAACTTTCGTTTCGTCGGAATGCAGAAACGCAATTTTTTTGCCGTCGGGCGACCACTCGAAAGCGCGCACCAAAGCAAATTCTTCCTCATAGACCCAATCCGTTGCGCCATTGATAATCGAATTTTGCTTTCCGTCGGAAGTAATCGGAGTCACACGATTGGTATTCAAGTCCTTGATAAACAGGTTATTATCACAGACAAACGCTACTTTGTCGGCTTGTGGAGAAAATGTGGCGTAGCGTTGCTTTCCGCTCGGATAGAGTGAATTGAGTTTTTTTCCGTCCCAAACATAGCATTTGTTGTAAGCCGAATAGCGATAGATAGCCTCCGTTTCGGTGGTCAGGAGGATTTTTGACTCGTCGTTGCTGAACGTATAGCCGTCAAAAGTGCCTTTAAAATCCACATTATCCTTCACATTGGCAGCGTCAAATAAGTCTTTGGTCGCCAAACCAGTGGTGAGGTCATATTGTTTGAGGACATTTTTTTCGAGCGTTGTATAGTGTTTTCCGTCTTTTTGGAACGTAAAACCGGGAACGGACTTTGCCGAAAAAGTTCCTTTCGTCCAAATATCTTCCAATGTTATCGCTTTTTGAGCGTAGCTCGTGAGGGCAAAATAATGGACAAAAAATAAGCAAATTAACTGTTTCATTGTGTATTTATTTTCATTTAGCGCGATTAGCGGTCACAAAAATACGCAAACCTGACATCTTTTTTGTTATTTTAATAAATAATACACCACAAAGCCGTTATTTTGCGTTCTGTGTGATAACTTTTGATATTCAATTATGATAAAAAAAATATTTTTACCGATTTTTGTGACATTTTTGCTTGTTGTTTGCTTTTGGCGATGCTCGAAGCAAGATAATTTTATTACGAAAGCTGATGCAAAGCTGCAATTTTCTGTTGATACGCTGCATTGTGACACTGTTTTTACGTCTTTGGGTTCGGCTACTTACCAGCTTCGTGTAATAAATACGCACAGTCAGCCGATAAAAATTTCCAGAATTTATATTCCAGCCGCAGGTAAAAAATCATTTTTCAACCTCAATATTGACGGTATCGCAGGCAACGACCAGCGAAATATCGAAGTTCCAGCCAATGATAGCATTTATGTTTTCGCTCGTGTGACCATTGACCCTAATCAGCCTTTGTCGGTCAGTCCGTTTGTGATTGACGACGAAATACTGTTTGAAACCAACGGAAATATGCAGCGCGTAGTGTTAGAAGCATGGGGACAAAATGCCAATTATTTGCCGAGTAAGTTCAGTGCGGGAAGCCTGTCTTTATTGACTTGCAGCCTCAATAATATCACTTGGGACGACCCCAAACCCTACGTTATTTACGGCGTTTTGTTGGTCGATAGTTGCACTTTGAATATTCCCGCAGGTGCGCGGATTTATGTGCATGGGGGCTTGGCAAAAAACGCAAGTTTAGGTCGCTATCGTGACGGGATTATTTATATACTTCCCAACGGAAAAATCAATATCAGCGGCACTGCCGACCGTCCTGTGACGATTCAGGGCGATAGGTTAGAGCCTGATTTCAAAGATATTGCTGGGCAATGGGCGGGAATTGTCATCGGAGCGGGGAGTGTTGGAAATAATATTCAGTTTGCGGACATCAAAAACTCGACTGTCGGGGTGCGAGTGGATTCTGCGGCGGACTTGACGATTAAAAATACGAAAATTTTCAATACCGCCAGTTCCGCATTGATTGGGCAGCAAGCTACTATTTTTGCCGAAAATTGCCTTTTTTTCAATAATTCTGACAACAGTGTTTCCCTCAATTATGGCGGTGATTATGACTTCAAATATTGCACCGCTGCCAGCTATGGCGTAGATGCCGTCGCTTTGAGATTAAGTAATACGCTTTGTTTGGACGCTCCTTTTTGTACCACTTTTCGGACTGCACAGCTGACTGCGGACTTCCAAAATTGTATTTTTTATGGCTCTCGAAAAGACGAAATCGGACTATTCAATCGCATCAAAAACTCTGCACCCAACGAGTTGAATTATCGCTTTCGGAACTGCATTTTTAGGGTAGATGAGTTGGTGACAAAAGACGGATATGCGGATTTTTATACCTTCTGCAACGCGGCTTGCATCAACGGCGACGCACTTACGAAAGTGTTTAAAGATGCCAACGGCGACGACTATCACTTGGACAGCCTTTCGGTCGGCATCGAAAAAGCCCTGCCGATTTCGGGCATCACGACAGATATTACGGGCAAACTTCGCAAAGCCGCCAAACCAGATATTGGTTGTTTTGAGCGGTAATATTTTTTAGTTTGGGCATAAAAAAAACTGTGTTTGCTACGCCTTTCAGGGAGCAGCAAACACAGCTTTATCTCGCAAAATTAGGAACGATTATTTGAACAAGCCGCCCAAAAAGCCGCTTGCTTTTCCTTTCAAGTCCTCGAATACACCGCTGGCTGCGCCTTTGAGTTCTTCGAGTTTTTCTTCTGCCATTTGCTTGTACTCGTCAATTTTTTCGTCCGAAAGCCCCGTCATTTCTTGAGCTTTGTCACCCAAACCTTCTAATGCTTCCGATGCTTTATCCTTCATTTGGTCGAAAGAGTCACCCGCTTTTTCTTTCAAGTCTTCCGCTTTTTGCTTGTACTCGTCAATTTTTTCTTCCGCAAGATTCTTCACTTCTTGTGCTTTATCTTCTACGGTTTCCAATTTTTCGGTCGCTTTGTCTTTCACTTGGTCTAAAGAGTCACCTGCTTTTTCTTGCAAGTTATCTATGGTTTCATTTACGTCTGTCATGATTTTTGATTTTTATTGATGTTAATTAAAAAAATAATTTTCTAAAATTGTGTCACGTTACTTCTGACGATTTTTCTTTGAAAAGACACTTTCTATCTGTAATTTTATATAATCCAGTACCGAAGGAAGGAGGCTTCCGACGGGTCGTGTCCCTCATTTCACGATTTGAGCCGTGTGATTGCCGGTATCTACTTTTTCGATAATTTCTTCAATAATTCCTTTTTCGTTGATCACGAAAGTCACTCGACTAATCCCCATGTAACTTTTCCCCATGAATTTTTTTTCGCCCCACACGCCGTAGGCTTCGGCGGTCGCGTGTTCGGTGTCTGCCAAAAGCGGGAACGGAAGATTGTATTTTTCGATAAACTTCTGGTGTTTTTTGGCAGTATCAGGACTTACGCCCATCACTGCAAACCCTTTTTGGAGCATCATGTCGTAGTTGTCGCGGAGGTTGCAGGCTTCGGCGGTGCAGCCCGGCGTGTCGTCTTTTGGATAAAAATACAACACTAATTTCTTGCCGTCAAAATCAGATATTTTGACTGGATTTCCAGCTTCGTTTGTGCCGTGAAACTCTGGCGCAGCGTCGCCAACTTTAAGAGATAACATATTTTTTTTGTTTTGTGAATAAATAGTTTTTTTAGATACATTCCACCAACAGTCTGAACTTCAAAGAAGTTGCTCAAAGTTAATAAATTTCAAAGCCAAGTTGTTGCAAATCTGTCCAAAAATTTGGGTAAGATTTTTTTACTACGTCTGGGTCTTCTATTTCCACGCTGTTTTCGGTCAGCATTGCGAGCGGAGCGAGGGACATCGCCATTCGGTGGTCGTCGTAAGTTTTGAAAACTAAAGTATTTTCGGACGAAAAAACTGCCTTATTTTCTTGCAAATAATATGTCTTATCAGGCGATTTTTTGGAGAAACGAGGCGGCATTTTCGTCAGCCACACCTGCATTTTTGCCAGTTCATTTTTGAGTGCGCCGATGCGGTCAGTTTCTTTTAGGTGCAGAGTTTCCATGCCCGAAAGCAAAGCGTTGATGCCGCAGCCAGCGCACATTGCGGACACGGTTTGTGCCAAATCGGGACAGTCCAAAAAGTCCCATTCCAATAGAGGACGGAGCGGCTGATTATTTTTGCGAAGCCGAATCCCGTCGGGAATAAAAGTCGTTTCGATGCCAAAAAATCTTTCGGCGATGGTCGCTATCACGGAGTCGCCTTGCGTACTTTGGGCGCGCAAGCCGAGCAAAGTCAAATCTACTTCATCAGCAAAAGCTGCCATTGCATAATAGTAGGAAGCCGCCGACCAGTCGGACTCTACCTCAAATTTTTCTTCGGAATAGTTGTATTTTTGCGGAGCAATCTTGATTTTGTGGTCATTCCAGTTGTGTTCGATACCGAATTGCTGCATCAGTCGGAGCGTCATTTGGATATAAGGGCGCGAAACGATTTTCTCGCCTTCCAGCGTCAGTTCCAGCCCGTTGGGCAGCGTAGGGGCGATGAGTAGCAACGCCGAAATAAACTGACTGCTCACGTCGGCGGGCAAACTCACGGACGGATTTTTTCCAAAATCATCACTTGGCGCATGGATTTGGAGTGGCGGAAAACCCTGATTTTCCGCATATTCGATGTTTGCGCCCAACAAGCGAAGTACGTCCACGAGCGGCGCAATCGGACGCTGCTTCATTCGCTCGGAGCCAGTGAGCGTTTGAGTGCCGCTTTGCAGAGCCAAGAAAGCGGTCAAAAATCGAAACGTTGTACCCGCTGCGCCCGCGTCGTAATGGTCGGATTTGGTTGCCAACAAGTCTGCCAGCGTCTGCGTGTCTTGCGAGGTGGAAATATTTTTTAGTTCAAAATTATGAGCGCACAGTTGTCGGATAATCAACAGTCTGTTGCTGATACTTTTGGAGCCGTCGAGCTTGATACTGCCTTTCAATGCTTGTGGCGGACGGCGCAGACGGATATTTTTTTGTGACATCGGAGAGTTATTTTTTTACAAAGATAGTAAATACAGTGACATTTTGATGTAGTTGCCGATTAAAAAGTATGAAAAAAGGTAAAATTTACACGCTCGTCGCAAAATTTACACGCTCGTCAGAATAATGTTTGGTAATAAAAGATTTATAATGCACCTTTGCAATGTGAAAACGAGAACAGAATATGTTTCAATATGTAGCTTCAAAACTAAAATTATGAAATAGTATTCTGGGAAACTTTTAAAGTAAAGTTGTGAGTCAAAAAACTCTTCTTATCCAAAAAATATAGTTGCGCCCTGCTAAACTTAATACAAAAACAAACAACATTTTAGCACTATAATATTTGGAATTTCACTAAAGCAAAAACCTCAAAAGCCGAAAGGCTTTTGAGGTTTTTTTTGTTTCACCCAATTCCTTATATCAAATCTCGCAACACGAACCGAACTTTTAACTTCTTATCACCACGCCTTATAGTAAGAGCGACGGATTTTCCCGCTTTGCCCGAAAGTTTGCGCTGGAGGTCGTCGAGGTCGTACAAAAAAGTAGGTAAGTAACCTATCTTTGAGATAGTGTCGCCAGTTTGGATATTCGCCTGCGCTGCCGGCGAACCTGCTACTACGTACTGCACCGTAAAAGTACCCAAATTTTTGCCCGAAGCGGTGATGACCAAACCACTGCGGTCGAAAGGAAATTCGGCTTGCAGCGTTTTGGTCGGCTCCAAAAAAAGCCGCTCGTTGATGTAGTCAATCGTCACTCGGAAGCGACTAAAAATCTGGTTGCCAATGATGCCATCGCGCTGGGTCAAAAACTTGTTATATAAGGTGTCGGGGATTTCTTGAAACCCAACCACGAGATTGCGGAGCGAAATATCCGCCCCCAACTGCAAAGACGGCACTCGCCCGACTATGCCTTCCAAAGCTCCGCCCAATCCACGTCCGAAAGCTGTTTTGACAGTGTGTGCAGGCAGTCGCACGCTTCCGTCGCCGCTTTCCTTGCGGTGCAGGAGCAGCGCGAGGCTGGCACCAGTATCGAGCAGCAGCCGAATTTTTAGCCTATTGCTATCGCTGGGGTTGAGTTGGAGTTGGGCGTTTAGGTACGGTTTTCCGTTATGAATGGTAATGGGTAGCGTGTTTACGCCTTTTTTATTTTCTGGGGACTGAAATTGAGCGGGGTCGTGAAGTATAATTTTTTGTCTTTCGTAGTCAATCGTTACTACGAATCGTCCGAACACATCTGCGCCCAAAATACCGTGAATCGGCATTCCTACATATTCGTCGAACCGAAAATAATCTTCTTCTAACACTAAAATATCTTGCAAAATTGGTGTTCTGTCGCTGTTCGGCACATTGAGCAGCGAGTTGCGAGCGACGTAGGCAGTGAGTTCTGTTTGGAGGTCAGAGCCGATGAGCCTGAAAGTGCGGTCGTATTTGTACCTCAAAATATCCGCCAGATTGCGTTGGGTGAGGATAGTATGCTCGGAGCCAGTGTCGAAAATAAATTTTACGGCAAAAATATTTTCAAAATATAAATCTACGACGATAAAATGATTGACGTAAGAAAACGGAATCTCAAACGTACGAGAGCCGTTGCGCCACTGCAAGCCGGTCATTTGGGCGTGGGCGGTTGAGTTTGCTACGATGGCGTGCAGCAAAAGTGTTAAAAAAAGAAGTTTGATAAAACGAATAATCGGCAAAATTTAGTTCTGATGAAATTAGTAACTTTGTCTAAAAGACAAATTTGGAAAGGAAAGGTCGAAATATTTTTTGAAAAAAACATTTTTTTGAACCAAAATTACAATCAAATGTTAAAGTTTTATTGAGTTTTTGCTGCAAATGTTAAAAAAATAAAAAAAAATTAACAAAAAAGTGTAAAAAATTAAATTACTGTAATACCTTGCAGCTTGAAAATATCCCTTGTAGTCGGTTCAGATGTCTGAAGTTTGAACATATCTTATCCAAAATTTTACCACTATTGTTTTACGAGCGTTTCAAAGACGCTAAAAAGCCAACGAATATTCGGTTTTGAAAAGAAAAAATAAAATTCTTTTATAAAATTTTGTTTTTTCAGAATATATTTTTGACATTTACGCCGCCTTAATATCAAGGTAACACAGTTAGAGTATTGGACGCTCGAAAAACCTATTGAAAAACAACCAAATTGGAAGAGTTTAGAAGAACACATAAACAATTAATTAACTAAATCTTGAAAGTGTATGAAACTTAAGTTTGACTACTTAAAAAAATGTACGTTGCTTTTAGTATCTCTATTAGCAATGTCGAGTTTTGCCTTCGCACAACGTACCATTACTGGTATGGTAAAAGATGCGGACGGAAAAGAATCACTCATCGGCGCAAGTGTCTTAGCAGAAGGCACTACCACTGGGACAGTGACAGATTATGACGGAAAATTCAGCCTCAACGTCCCTGCGGGCGTAAAGGCTTTGATATTTTCGTACACCGGCTACAACACGCAACGTGTTGAACTCGGAGCCTCCAACAACGTAGAGGTATCGCTCAAAGGCGGTACTGTCCTCGACCAAGTAGTGGTAGTTGGGTACGGTAGCTTAAAATCAAAACAAGTAACCAGTGCGGTAACTTCTGTCAAAGCGGAGGACTTCAACAAAGGTAACATCAACGATCCTGTGCAGTTGCTGCAAGGTAAGGTTGCTGGCTTGAGCATCGCAAGACCAAGCGGCGACCCGAATGGTTCTTTCGAAATCCGCTTGCGCGGTATCTCTACCATCGGAGCCAACGTACAGCCACTCGTGGTAGTAGATGGAATCCCGGGCGTGGATCTCAAATTGGTAGATCCTAATGACATTGAGCAAATCGATGTATTAAAAGACGGTTCTGCTTCTGCTATCTATGGTGCGCGCGCCTCTTCGGGCGTAATCATCGTCACTACCAAAAAAGGGGTGGCTGGAAGAACAGATGTGGACTATTCGACATTATTTGCGAAAGACAACATCATAAGAACTCCACAAGTGATGTCTGCTGATGATTATTTGGCGGCTGGCGGAACGAACCTTAATAACAGAACAGATTGGTACAAGCAAATTACCAATAGTGGTGCGTTTTCTCAAATCCACAATCTCTCGCTTTCTGGCGG
Source organism: Saprospiraceae bacterium (assembly GCA_043778415.1). GTDB lineage: Bacteria > Bacteroidota > Bacteroidia > Chitinophagales > Saprospiraceae > JAYUHK01. The sequence continues at coordinate 1,179 of JAYWGG010000032.1, read as the reverse complement.
TGTAGGAAAAACGAGTTATCGCGCGGCGTTCAACTATCGTGGTGCCAAAGGTATTATGCTCAACGATGGTTTCGACCAACTCAACGGACGTTTCAACCTCACACAGAAAGCTTTGAACGACAAATTGACGTTCACACTCGATGTGGCTGCTACCAACAGAAACTCAAAGTTCGGTTTTGCAGAAGCATTTCGTTACGCAACTACTTACAACCCGACAGCTCCTATTTTTGACACAACCTCAACTGGTGTAAAGTTCGGTGGCTTCGCTCAAATCCAAGGTCAGTTTGATGGTTTCAATCCGTATGCTATCACACAACAAAGCACTAACGAAGGTAGCCAAAAGCGTATCAACCTCAATGGTCGTCTATCTTATGAATTGATGAAAGGCTTGACAGTAAGTAGCACTTACGGTCTCAATCGCCGTTCAGATATTTATGGACAGTATTACAGCCGCTTCGCACAGTTCAAAGGTGGAGCAGGTGGAGCTGAAAAAGGACTTGCAAGTCGCTTTTCAGAAGATGAAGTTTCTAACTTCTTCAACACAACTGCGGAATACAAAAAAGATTTTGGTAAGTTAGGATTTAATGTTTTGGGAGGCTACGAGTACCAAGACCAACTTCTTGAGAACTTTGCTATCAATGGCGCAAAGGGTTTCGCAACAGACGCCTTGAAATACAACAACATCGAATCTGCTGAAAATATTTTGAAAGGATTGGTAAAGCCTGAAAGCGCAAAGAACGGTAGAACGCTTGCGTCATTCTTCGGTCGTGTGGCTTTGGATTATGACGATACTTATTTCGCTCAAATTGCGCTACGCCGTGACGGTTCTTCTATGTTGGCAGAAGGCAATAAATGGGGATTGTTTCCTGCGGTCAGTGCAGGTGTTTCCATCAGCAAATTGGCTGGCTTGACATCGTTCCAGAACTTGAAAATCCGTGCAGGCTACGGAGTAACAGGTGCTTTGCCAGGTGAGCCTTACCTATCTTTGACCAACTATCGTCCAGTACCAGTTTCTTCTGGAACTGCTGGAAATGTAGTTATCGGTAGCTCTTTCGTACCAGTCAGAAATGGTAATCCAGATTTGAAATGGGAGCAAAAAGCAGAGATTAACGTAGGTATTGACTTTTTGACTTTGAACTCTCGCTTGTCGGGTAGCTTGGAGTATTACAGCCGTAATAT